>JALTHV010000175.1 GCA_027004315.1 Deltaproteobacteria bacterium | reverse complement strand
TTTGATATTTTTTAGGCACAGAGTCTCTTTTTTCCGCCAGATCTAAATCAAGGAATAACTTGGTGCAATGCCACTGTATTTAGCCAAGGCCGATAATTCCTGGCACTCTCGACTTCATACTTTACTAAAAAGAAGGCTATATGCAACAATACTATTTGGGTATTGATGTAACCATCTATCTTTACGGATTGCCCTGACATCCCTATTCCAGACATCACCTCTTGAGTAATCTCCTTTTTAAACCGATCAGTTATTGAGTAGTATTGTAACTTCTCAATAAGTGGAGGCTTCATTTTGGTAACCGACCACAGGGTGCTTCTTTTGGAAACGATTTGCGTTAGCCCTGTAGTTTTCTTGGTTTTTTGCAGCATGGGAGACCCCGGCTCCGTAGCGCAGTAACCGTTCGCGTCTCCGGCCAGCGGTAGCTTTTTTCAGGGTTTCAGTGCGGATTAATGGGCAGAGTGCCCTGATCTTGTGCATCAAGCGATGCTCCTGAAACCCTGAAAAAAGCTACCGCTGGCCGGGGGAATATGATCGGTTACCAAAAATGATACCCCAACTTATTGAGAAGTTATGTAATATTGTACAACCTCTATGGATTTAATTATATAGATCACTATGCCATAACAAAGGAAAAACATCTAATGCTTGCCAAAGCAAAGAGTGGGGTAGTTATTGGAATAAGGGCCTTTCCTATAGACATTGAAATAGATGTCTCTCAAGGACTCCCTTCTTTCAATATGGTTGGACTCCCTGAAGGAGCGGTCAAGGAGAGCAGGGAAAGGGTCAAGAGTGCCATCAAAAACTGTGGCTACCCATTTCCTACCCAAAAAATTACTGTCAATCTCGCTCCAGCAGACATAAAAAAAGAGGGCTCTGCCCTGGATCTTCCTATAGCCTGTGCCATACTCTGTGCCAAAGAGATAATTCCTCAAAATGCACTAGATATGTATTGTATGGCAGGAGAGCTGTCCCTTGACGGCACCTTAAAAAGCACAAAGGGCGTCCTTCCACTCTCTCTTGCTGTCAGAGACTGGGACCTCAAGGGATTGATAGTCCCTAAACCAAATGCCGCAGAAGGCGCAGTAGTAAGAGAAACCAATATATATCCGGTTACTCATCTCTCAGAAGTAGTAGAATTCCTGGTAGGTAATAAAAAAATTGGGCCTTTATGTATAGATATAAAAGAAATATTCAAAGAACAGGAGTCTCTCGATGAAGACTTTCAAGACGTGATTGGCCAGGAACAGGCCAAAAGGGCCCTAGAGGTGGCTGCAGCCGGTGGGCACAATGTGCTCATGATAGGCCCACCTGGATCTGGAAAGACCATGTTGGCCAGGCGTATCCCATCAATCCTTCCTTCACTTACCTTTGAAGAGGCACTTGAGACCACTACTATATACAGCGTAGCAGGACTCCTGCCGCCCAACAGACCCCTGATCACTTCAAGGCCATTTTGCTCTCCTCATCACACCATATCGGATGCAGGTCTTATAGGTGGAGGCACAATACCAAGACCCGGTCAGGTCAGCCTTGCACATAATGGGGTACTGTTTCTGGACGAACTACCTGAATTTAAAAAAAATGTCTTAGAGAGCCTGAGGCAACCTATTGAAGATGGAGTTGTAACCATCTCAAGAGTTGCTATTACACTCTCATTTCCTGCAAGCTTCACACTTGTAGCCGCCCAAAATCCCTGTCCCTGTGGACACTTTGGAGATCCTAAACACAGATGCTCATGTCTCCCCAGCCAAATAATCAGGTATCGTAACCGGATATCAGGGCCTTTACTGGACCGTATAGATATACAGATCGAGGTACCTGCTGTACCCTATTCAGAACTCGGCCAGGCAAGAAAAGGGGAAAGCTCGGCAGCAATCAGAAAGAGGGTAACCAAGGCCAGGAGACTCCAGAATTCACGGTTCAAAAACCTTTCTATTCACTCTAATTCCCAAATGTCTTCAAGAGAATTAAGATTATTTTGTGATTTATCTAAAGAAAACAGGAATTTTCTGGAGACAGTAGCAAATAAGCTGGCCTTAAGCGCAAGGGCATTTCACCGAATAATCAAAATCAGTAGGACTATTGCAGACCTTGAAGGATCTACAGATATAACAATGGATCACTTATCTGAAGCTATCCAATATAGAAGCCTTGACCGTGAAAAGATCTAACCTTTACCTGATAGGTACGGTTCATTTAGACGTGGGAGCCAGAGAGATCCTATATAATATTATTGAATCTATTATACCGAAGATTATAACTACAGAGATCAGCACCTTTTCAGTTAGATATCGGACAAGTCATCAAGAGAAGTGGCTACAGCATCTCTGGAATTTAATAGACTCTCTCCCTAAAGAGAGAAAGATTCACTCCAGACTTAAATTACTTGAGTATCAACTCAGCATGCCTTTTGAATGGAAAACAACCCAAAGATATAGTAAGGTTAATAATATTTCATGTGTTGCAATTGACAGTGGTGACCTGGCACGAAAGGAACTTCCTTTATGGGAAAGGAATATCCTTTCAAGGAGAAATTTACTCAGGGTCACCAATGAACCGGATTTTGATCTGGATACCTACTTTGAAGATTGTTATCTTCAGGCAGAAACTATACTTAATACAGCCGACAAAATACCAAAATCCATACACCCGCTCTTATGGCTCTCAGACAGCTATTGGGAAAAAAGAGAGGAAATTCTTGCCGACAGGATTAGGAAAATTTATAGAAAATACCTACAAAAATTCGGGTCTAATCCACAGACAAAGATACCTCTTGTACATGTATGTGGATGGATGCACTTAGTAACTAGATCTCCATGGAAGACCTTGGCCGACCTATTATCAGATCTAAATCCAACACGAATAGCCTTAATGAGGACATCAAATGGAAATAAATATCTAATAATTTAATCCACAGGTAGCTTCTCAATAAGTCCATGCATGAGCTACAAAAAAAGACTCCTGTAGATTAAAGAAACAGAAAAACAGGTCAGACAGGATTAACAGGATATATTTAAATATTTCTCCCTTTCCGGCCTCCGGCCCCGCTTCCAGGCCGGAGGCCGGAAAGGGAGAAAGCACAATCCCGCAATGGCCCGTCTGCCTTGCCTGGCACTGGCGGGCAGGTTGGTATTCCAGCCTTGGTATTTTCACAGTTTCACCAGGGAACTGTGAAAGGAAAAAATCCGGTAAATCCTGTATATTTTGTCTAATTGGCAATATAAAAACGAGCTCTTGTCGCACAGTTTTATTAAGAAGTTACATCCACAGATTGTAAGTTCTCAATAAGTCAGGATAAAATCTCTGAATTCCTGTTGAGAATTTACCACTTATTACTCTAATTATTTGATTTATAAAATATAAAAACACCGCTATTAGAGACAGACAGATGCTAGAAATAAAATTTATCAGGGAAAATAAAGAACTAGTAACCAAGGCCCTTAAAGACAGGGGTAATAATCTCTCAATTAAATCGATTATTGAAGTCGATCTTCAAAGAAGAAAGTTGATTCAAGAGGTAGAAGAACTTCGAAACCTTCGAAACCATGTATCGGAAAAGATAGGAAGACAAAAAAAAGAGGGAAAAGATAGCACTGAACTTATAAGCCAAATGAAAGAGGTTAATTCCAGAATTAAAGAGTTAGACAATAACCTCACAAAAAAGAAGGAATCTCTCAATAACTATCTCTTATCTATCCCCAATATACCCCATCCTTCTGTGCCAGTTGGTAAAAATGAAACAGAGAATAAAGTTGTAAAGAGCTGGGGCGACATTCCAGAATCCGATTTCAAATACCTACCTCATTGGGAAATAGGAGAAAATTTGGGTATTCTCGACTTTGAAAGGGCTGCAAAAATCACAGGGGCAAGATTCGTAGTCTACTATGGATTAGGGGCAAGACTCGAAAGGGCCCTTATTAATTTTATGCTGGATTTACATCATAATCAGCATGGCTACAAAGAAGTCCTTCCACCATTTATTGTAAATAAGCAGTCTCTTATAAGTACTGGACAGCTGCCTAAATTTACTGAAGATCTATTTAAGCTGGAGAATTGGAACTACTATCTAATACCTACTGCAGAGGTACCTGTAACCAACTTACATCGAGACGAAATCCTTAATGAAGAGGCATTACCTATTAAATATATGGCCTATACTCCCTGTTTTAGATCTGAAGCAGGATCCTATGGTAAAGATACTAGAGGAATAATACGGCAACACCAGTTCAATAAGGTTGAACTGGTTAAGTTCTGCCATCCAGAAAATTCTTACAATGAGCTTGAATCCCTGCTCTTAGATGCAGAAGAGGTCTTACAAAGGCTCAAACTTCCCTATAGGGTCGTAGTATTATGTACAGGAGACCTTGGCTTTTCTGCTTCAAAGACCTATGACATAGAGGTATGGCTCCCTGGACAAAATCGGTTTTGTGAGATTTCTTCATGTAGCAATTTTGAGGCATTTCAGGCAAGGCGTGCAAATATACGTTACCGGCCTAAAGGACAGACAAAGACTAAATTAGTGCATACAATAAATGGATCAGGTTTGGCTTTAGGACGGACTGTTGCCGCTATATTGGAAAACTATCAACAGAAAGATGGCAGCGTTATTATTCCTGATGTCTTAATAGAATATATGGGTGGTACAAAAGTAATCAGGAAATAGTAGAGATATTTTTTTGATTAGCCATGGACATGTATGGACAAAAAATAAAATGTCCCTAGGGTGCATTTCATCCTTTGTCGTGGTCAGTGCGCCAGGAACGGCGTAACCGTTCATACCCCCTCCTGTTGTAACTATTAACGTCCCTGGCCAGGGGGAGTGAACAGTTACGTTTTACTATAATAATATTATTAAGTTAATAAGATAGACTTTATCTGACTAAAATGTTTCACGTGAAACATAGCCTTTAACCCATCGTTTTTATAGGCAATAAAAGGAAGCCCAGCCCTAGAGGCCACCATCTCATCCACTACAGAATCACCTATATAGATGGCTCTGTCTCTGGTAACCTGTAGCTTATTTAATATCTTAAATACTCCTTCGGGATCAGGCTTAGGATTACACACATCTAGGGCACAGACAATTATATCAAACCACTTATCTAGACCAAAAATCTCAATAAGCCTTGGCATAGTACTACTACGGTTTGTAGACAAGGCAGTAAGGAGTGGTGGTCTAATAGATTCTAAGGTGTCATTAACTCCTGACTCAATAGTCAAATAAGCCAGAAATTGTGAATAATCTAAAGATTTAGCATAATCTAATGCCTTTTTCTGTAGAATTAAGTCGTCCCTGAATAGATACTTTACTGATTCCTCAGCGGTATTCATATGCACAAAAGAAAGTTCTTTATCAGTCATGGGGCCTCGTCTAAATTTTACTAGAATAGTATCATAATAGGCCCTATTAGCCTCTCTAGAATCCAAGAGTACACCATCACAGTCAAATATGGCCAAATCAAAATGGCTCATTTTAAAGTCTCTCCATAATATTTTTAATTTTAAATCCTTTTAATTTTAAACCGGAAGGAATTCCTTTTCCTTGCACCAAGACCTTGTGAGTCTCTCCCATCCCTTGGGGAATTAAAAGCATCTTTATTGCGGCTAACTCTGGAGAAAATGGATCGAATTTACCACCAGATAGTTCGAGGAAGGTCTCTTCAAAATCAAGCCCTCCTAAAAATGCCCACTGATATGTATAACCAAGTGTATGGAGTCCTACATCCTTCCCCCATCTGTGTAAATCGCCAAAATTAACATGAGCCGTAAGGTCTTGATCTCCAATCCTTTTATATAAATCTTCAGTTACCCTCTGATTTTTATAAGCCAATAGTGTACCTCTATTTCTCATTGGATGAAAAAATTCTTTCCATGTATATCCATAGTCTACTGTAGTGACAAATCCTCTGGAAATTACCCTAGATACATCTTTTAGCCAGCTTATAAGGGCAAGATTTACCTCAGTGCGGTAACCATTGGGAAGATCAGGAGGGAGTCTCTTGATGTATTCTGTTAATTGAATATTACTTAAAGGACCAAGGACCTCCACAAAACCTTCTTTATCTTTAAAATTGACATAGATCTCTTTAAATTCTGAGGTCTCTTTTTGTATAACGTGGACAGCAAAGGAATCTAAAAGCTCATTTGAAATAAGACAGCCTATCACAGGTTCCAAATCTGAAAGTTTGGTCACCCATTTAACCTTCTTGATGAATGGTTTCAAAATTTCCTTTTGAGAAGAAACTGCTACAGGCATGTGTTCTACTATTATATAGTTTATTGCCTCAAAAATTGCCTTATTAGACATATAGGACAGAATATCTTTGGCTAGATAACCGGCACCAGCCCCCATCTCTATGAGACTAAAGGATCCTTGACCTAATATATTCCAAAATTCTTCTATTTGCCTGGAATGTAATGCCCCATATATAGGATGGGTATGCGGGCCTGTAACAAAATCCCCCTTTTTCCCTAGGGGAACAGATTTGGCATAGTAGCCATATTCTTTATGATATAGGGCTATCTCCATGAAATCCTTAAATGTTATTGGTCCACTAACTTCTATTTTACTACGTAGAATTTCAATTAATTTATTGGAAAAAAGATTCATTTTATGGTAACCTCTAAAGATAATTAGGACTATTTATAAGGTATTTTTGACAAATTTGCAAAACAGATTCTTGTTATTTTCTTGTTAAAAATTTATCGTCTTTTGTTGAAAAAAAGATTTTTTTACTTTTTTTGTGTATAAAATTAATATTTTAAACATATTCTGATCTTTTTTTTTCTATAAAATTAATAATTTAGAGTTATATAAACAAAATTACCAACACTTATTACTATTCCTTTTTATCCTATATAAGAGGTAAGATATGCTAAATTTTTCAGTTAAAAAGATGGATTTTCTGAATCCTCTATCTAAAGTTCAGACTATTGTAGATAAGAAAAGTACAATGGCTATTATAAACAACGTACTCATTTATACTAACGAAACGTATTTATTTATAGAGGCTACTGATTTAGAGGTAAGCTATAGAAATAAAATCCCTTGCTCAGTTACAGAGCAAGGAGCTATGACTATTAACGCACGAAAACTCTATGAAATAGTTAAAGAATTTCCTTCTGAAGATATTAACTTTAAGGAGGAAGAAAATTCATGGCTAAAAATTGGATCGGCTAAAAAAGCCGAGTATAGAATAGGAGGACTACCTCCAGATGATTTCCCAAAATTTAGAGAGATAAATAGTGAAAACTTTATTAAGTTAAAAACTTCTACTATTAAAGAAATGATTGAAAAGACACTATTTTCTGCATCCTTTGATAATAGTAAATTTAGTCTTGCTAGTATATATCTTGAGGAAGAAATTAAAGAAGAAGGAACTCAAATACGTATGGTAAGTTCAGATGGTCACAGACTTGCTCTTATGGAAAAAATTATATCAGAAAAAGGACTCAAAATTGAATCGTCAGTTATTATTCCCAGAAAAGGGGCCCAGGAGATAAAGAAACTCATTGAAGGCTATGAAACGCTAATTTTTGGTATAGATGATAAATTTTGTTTTGTTATATGTGGAGATAATTACTTAGTTATAAGATTAATAGATGGAAAATTTCCAGATTATCATAGCATTATACCTGAAGAAGAAAATCGTTACTTTATTTTTGATAGAATAGAAGTTTTTGGTGCTCTAAAACGTATATCGATATTTTCTTCAGATACTACCTTTAGAGGAGTAAAAATCAATATTGAGCAAAATTTAATGAAAATAGAGTCACTATATAAAGATATAGGAGAAGCAATGGAGATTATTGATATTAATTATCGTGGAGAACCATTTAATATTGCTATTAATGGAAAATACTTAATGGATGCATTGTCTGTAATGGAGTCAGATAAAATAAAGTTTATTGTTAATAATACAAAATCTCCTTGTATACTTAAAGGTGAAAATGATGTAGGTTTTTTAGGAGCAATAATGCCTATGAACTTTGTAAGACAATAAAGTAAGTTGGAGGAATAATATTTTATATATGAATTCTAATAATATTGACAGAGATAGATACCAATATAATGCTAAAGAGATAAAAGTGCTTTCTGGACTAGCAGCTGTCCGGAAAAGACCTGCTATGTATATAGGTAATACCTCTATAGAGGGTCTTCACCACTTAGTCTATGAAGTTGTAGATAACAGTATTGATGAAGCTATGGTCGGCTTCTGTACAAGTATTAAAGTTATAATTAAAGAAAATGGAAGTATTGTAGTAGAAGATAATGGACGTGGAATACCTGTAGATATACATCCTACAGAGCACATACCTGCTTTGGAAGTCGTTATGACTCATTTACATGCAGGTGGTAAATTTGATCACCAAATTTATAAGGTATCTGGAGGTCTTCATGGAGTAGGAGTATCTGTAGTAAATGCTCTGTCTGAATATCTAGAGGCAGAAATATATAGGGATAATAATATCTATAGACAGACTTATCATAGAGGAAAACCTGTTAGTAAAATAGAGTCTCTGGGATATACAAAAAAGCAAGGTACTAAAATAACATTTAGACCTGATCCCCAGATATTTAAAGATTCCATAAAGTATAATTATGAGATACTTCAAGCCAGAATTAGAGAATTAGCATTTCTTAATCCATCAGTAAAAATATATTTAGAAGATGAGAGGACTGGAAAAAGTGAAGAATACCATTTTAAGGGTGGAGTTACTTCATTTGTAGAATATCTTAATAAAAATAAAGAAATTGTTAATGAACATCCAATTTATATATCTGGTGAACGAAACCAAGTGCAACTAGAATTAGCTATCCAATATAATAAGGCTTATTCTGAAAGAATTCTAAGTTATGTAAATAATATACATACTAAAGAAGGTGGTACTCATGTAGCAGGATTAAGACAGGCCTTGACAAAATGTATCAATAGATATGCCAACGATGATATCGTACCCAAAAAATTGAGAGAAAAATTAGAAGGTGATGACGTAAGAGAAGGCCTTACCTGTGTGTTATCTGTAAAAGTACCTAACCCTCAATTTGAAGGACAGACCAAGACAAAATTAGGAAACAGTGAAGTGCGGCCAATAGTGTTATCTATTGTACATGAAGGCCTTTCCACTTATTTGGAAGAAAATCCTTCTGTAGCGAAGAAAATTCTTACTAAGGCTGTAGATGCAGCAAGGGCTAGAGAGGCAGCTAGAAAGGCTAAGGAACTTACTAGACGAAAGGGTGGCCAGGACATACTTATGGCCGGTAAGTTAGCCGAGTGTCAGGAAAAAGATCCCAAGAAAAGGGAAATTTTTATTGTAGAAGGTGATTCTGCAGGAGGAAGTGCGAAACAGGGAAGAGATAGGTCATTTCAGGCCATATTACCCCTGCGAGGGAAAATTATGAATGTAGAAAAGGTAAGGTTTGACAAGATGCTTGCCAGTGAGGAGATACGTAATCTTGTCGCCTCGGTTGGAACTGGCATTGGAACCGAGGAGTTTGATCCCTCAAAAGTAAGGTACTACAAGATCATTATTATGACTGATGCTGATGTAGATGGTGCCCATATAAGGACACTTTTACTGACTTTTTTTTATCGCCAAATGATAACTTTAGTGGAGAAGGGTATGGTTTATATAGCTCAGCCTCCTCTATACCGAGTAGCATTAGGTAAAAAAAAGGAAATATATTTTAAGGGTGATGCAGAAATTGATCACTATCTCTTTGATAGAGCAGCAAAGAATATAGCTATAAGGCCTGAAAGCTGGGACTACTTCCTCAAAGGAGATAAGCTTAAGGAGTTTTTTAGAAATTTACTCTCTTATGAGGAGGCCATGGATGCAATAGCCAAAAAAGGGTTATGGAAGGAACTCTGCCAGGATTTATTAATATTTGGAGTTAGAGATTTAACTCAGATTAATGATTTGGCTTTTATGGAAGGTTTAGCTAACAGACTCAAAGGAAAAGGCTATAAAATAGGACAGATCAAATCTTCTGGCTCTGAAATCGCAGGTTATGAATTCAATATTGCCAAAAAAGATCTTGCCTACTTAACCAATAAGATTGGACCTGAATTGGTTCAGTTACCAGAATACCGTTATTTAGTAAAAAAATATAAAAAAATAGAGTCAATGGTTGATAAGTCTATTGAGGTATCATTAAATGGTACAGTAGTAAAAAAGTTAAATGATATTCATGAACTCCTTAATTTTTTTAGAGATGAAGGAAGAAAAGGAATCAACATCCAAAGATATAAGGGTCTAGGGGAAATGAATCCCATTCAGTTATGGGATACTACTATGAATCCAGATAAACGGACACTACTTCAGGTGACCATTAGAGACGTTGATGAAGCAGAGAGCCTTTTTACTACGCTTATGGGTGAAAAAATTGAACCTCGTAGGGAATTTATCCAGGCCCATGCATTGGAGGCCCAAGAATTGGATATATAAGACAAAAGCCTATCGCTGACCGGGGGAATGTGAACAGTTACTATCCTGAAAGTTGGATAAAGCGTACACTATAAGCCTAATGAATTTAGCTTTCTTACTGAAAAGTAAGGCCTTTTCTTACCTCTCCAGTAGTGTGCGTATTAGCGCAATACGCACACGTTTCAAAAATGATAAAAAAGTTAAAATCTTTAATGGGTTATCTGGCTATTTAAACGGTTATAGTGCGCTTTATCCGACTTTCAGGTTTTTATGCCAAAATTATGCATTCCGAATACAACGAATCTGTAGGGTGGATAAGCGAAGCGCATCCACCATTGTCCCGAATTCTCCAAAAATCATTTCAAATCCATGCCGGCAATCCCCGATGGCTCCGTAGCGCCCCAATCCTCGGGATACCATCCGCGCTCAACCGCCCTTACAAAAGACGACCATGGCCACTCAGAAACCCGCCTCACCAGGCCATACTTCACGAGATTGTGTGGATACGGTATTGGTGGATGCGCTTCGCTTATCCACCCTACATCTATATCGTAACCGTTCACACCCCTTTCTGTTGCAAGCGTCTACGTCCCTGTCCAGCGGTAGTATTTTGAAGGGTTTCAGTGCGGATTAATCGGCAAGTGCCCTGATTTTGTGCATCAGGCGATGCTCCTGAAATCCTTCAAAATACTACCGCTGGACAGAGGTGTGAACAGTTACTCTATATCTGGTGCATGTTGGCAGCCGTGTTTTCATCCATGGTTAATCTTTTTTATACTAAAATCATGCATTCCGAATACAACGAAAATAATAGTTATAGTGTGCGCTTTATCCGACTTTCAGGTTACTATGCGACAATTGATTTGGAATCGACCTTTCTTGAACCCATCGTCTTATAGATGAGGGTTGTTGAGTTTTTCACAGGCAAAGAGATCGGCATCTGATGCGGTGAGAATGCGTGAGACCTGTTTGTCGATCAATACCTGATAGGCCGCCATCTCCTCAGGAGTAGCCTCACAGCGTGAGAGCCGTTCTTCCAGATTTATGAGATCTTCTCCTGGCCAGGCAAAATCCAGTGGGACCTCAAGGACTAGTAGTTGCCCTTTATCTGGAAGGAGACGATATAGGTGGCGGCCCTTGATGGGATCTACCTTTATCTTCCAGGGACCCATGGCCCTCAGGGCATCAAGGGCACAGGACAGGCACTCGGCAGTGATGGCCCCGTTATTGGCCATATATTGTCTGGCTAACAGACCTACACGCCAGCCTATAGCAAGGTTTGGGCAGAGATGCCCGTGTTGATCAGCCAACATCTTGAGTTCCAGATCTACCAGTATCATAGGATTTCTCTGCTCGAAAAATTGGGTTTCCACTCCAAAAGAAGCACCCTGAAGTCGGTTACATCATAACCGTTCACACCCCCCTGTTGCAACCGTCCACGTCCCCGGCCAGCGCTAGCATTTTTCAGGATTTCAGTGCGAATTAATAGGCAGAGACCCTGATCTTGTGCATCAAGCGATGCTCCTGAAACCCTGAAAAATGCTAGCGCTGGCCAGGGGGAATGTGAACAGTTACGTTACATCAGCTGAGGTTGGCCCCTGTTGTGGTCATGGTCAGCTTGCAGTGCTTCATGCCCTTAAGGGCCTTTAACTTGTGGGCCAGATTGCGTAGAACGCCAGCCTCACCACGGACAATGACTACCTCCAGACAGTTGTGATGATCTATGTGTACGTGTTGTAAGGCTATAATGTGGTTTGGAGAATCATGCTGAATATCGAGAATAGAGTCCACTAAATTTCTTTTATGGTGATCATATACATAGGTGATGGTCCCTATTACCTCTTGTCCCTCGAATTCTCTCTCCCATTCCTTTTCTATTAATTTTCCACGTATGAGATCACGGATGGCTTCTGATCTGTTGGTGTATCCACGTTCTCTGATATATTTATCAAAGGCATGGATCAGATCTGAGGGGATAGAGACTCCGAATCTAGTAATTGATTTATCTTTTATCGATTTTTGTATTTTAGTTTCCATATTCCCAGATTAAATTGGTAAAGATATCATCGCAGCTTATTTTTGGTTAAGTAAGTATATATTTAAGGCAGAATTTATTGGTGACGGAATAGTTGCACTTATTTTGTTTATTTTAAGGGCTATTTTCTTTATATTTTTATAGGCCTTTGAATTTGGTTCTAGCTTGCAAAGGGGAGTCTGGCTTAAAACTGCCTTAGTCACGGCACTATCCCTGAGGATAATTCCTAAAAGAGTTATCTTAATCCCCAGAAAATGTTCACAGGCCATCTGTAATCTCTTAAAGGCCTGTTCTCCTTCTCTCTTATTTTTGACCATATTGACAATAATCAAAAAGTCTTTGACATTTCTTTGAGATGATAAGATCTTGATTAAGGCATAGCTATCAGTCAGTGAGGTAGGTTCTGGGGTGATGACTACACATTTGAGATGGGTCATTGTTGCTAAGATGGTCACAGTATTGTTAATCCCTGCTCCTAGGTCGAGCAAGAGATATTTATAATTTTGGAAAAAGTCGTTTAATTTTTCAAGCAATACAGATTGAATATCACTATCCCAATTAGCTAATTCAGGCACTCCTGTAGCTGCAGGCAGGAAATCCAAATTTGGACTCTCTAGAGAAACTACCACATCTTTTGCCTGGATATCTGGCTCAAGTAAATCCTGTAGGTTTTTTTCAGGGGTGACTCCTAAGAGGACGTCTAAATTGGCCAGTCCTAAGTCACAATCCATTAAGATGGCGCTGTTGTTCAATTCATAGAGGGCATAGGCCAGGTTTAAGGAAATATTAGTTTTTCCCACTCCTCCTTTCCCACTCATGATAGCGATACTCAGGGTCTTTTTATTTATGTCCATTAAATTTTCTCACGAAATAGAAATTGTTTTTCCCTGTTATTGACCTGGATATCTCTATCCCAGACCTCAAGATCAATAATTTTAGCCGCAACAAATTGGTCTTTACCTCTATTTTTGGCCTCATACATTGCATTGTCTGCCTTTTTTAGAATTTCTTCCGGGTTAATAGCCCTTCTGCCCTTAAAACAGGCTAGGCCAATGGAGCAGGTAGTATGGATTAATTTTGGAGAAATATTGACCTCAATACTTAGTTTTCTAATCTTGATCAAAATGCGATGCAGAAGTAGTTGGGCTGCCCTAAGCCCTGTACCGGGCATAATAATAACGAATTCTTCTCCTCCATACCTGATTACATAATCAATTTTTCTGACCTGCTTTTTGAGGAGATTGGCTATAGCTACCAAGACTTTATCTCCTACATCATGGCCAAAGTTGTCATTGGTCTTTTTAAAGTCATCTAGGTCTAAAAATGCCAGAGAAAGAGGAGACTGATATCTCATAGTTCTCTCTATCTCTAATTCCAAGATCCCGTTCAGTCTTCCTCTGTTTAAGAGCCCGGTTAAGGGATCTTGATCTGTAAGATTACTTAGATATTCTATTTGGTCTAAGATTGATTGGAGGGCAGGACCTACAATTTGTTTTGAGGGTAGGGCAATCCACTTAGTTAGCTGGATTTTTTTAATAAATTTTTCCCAGTCCTTAAGAGTAAGTTGAGGACAATTGCGAAAAAGAGTAATACCTTCGAACTCAGAATTCGTTACTCTGGACTTGGGCCGGGCCAGCCTTAACTGTTCATAAATGATCTGCAATTCCTTGAATAGGGCCTGAAGATCTTCTTTTTTTTGTCTATTTATCTTTTTTTTCATAGAGAAAGAGGAGATATTTTTTATATTATACAATACAAGACAGATGGTAAAAAGACCTGCATTTATTTAAAAAGCTGCAGGTAACGGCTAGGTTCTATACTTTTTAAGAAAAGAGGGCTATAGATAGAGAGGTCTCTGTAAAATTTTAGCGACTCTCGGGGCGTATAGGCGGTTGAGTTTTGTGTAACCGTTCACGTCCCCTCCTGTTGCAAGCGTTCACGTCTCCGTCCAGCGGTAGCCTTTTGAAGGGTTTCAGTGCGGATTAATCGGCAGAGTGCCCTGATTTTGTGCATCAGGCGATGCTCCTGAAACCCTTCAAAAGGCTACCGCTGGACGGGGGGATGTGAACAGTTACAGTTTTGTAGACGGCTCAGGAGACTAAAAAGGAAATCCTGGAGCAAGATATGACAGCAAAAGTACGTGTAATTGTTATCACTGGATATGGAACAAACTGTGAGAGGGAGATGGCCAATGCATGCAGACTGGCCGGCGCGGACCATGTTGACATAGTACACCTCAGCGATCTCCTGGATGGAAGTGTCCGTCTGGATAACTACCACTTCCTGAATCTGCCTGGTGGATTTCTAGATGGCGACAATCTGGGGGCGGCACAGGTAGGGGCCTATAGACTACGTAACGCCAGAGTTAATGAAAAGGAAGAACGTCTGCTGGATCAGGTCCTCAGATTTGTAGAAAAAGGGGGGCTGGTACTGGGAATATGCAATGGTTTTCAGTTGATGGCAAAGACCGGACTCCTGCCAGGGTTTGATGGTGACTATGGACGGCGATGTATAAGCCTTACATATAATGATTCCGGAAGGTTTGAAGATCGATGGGTTACTTGTAAGGTATCTCGGGACTCTCCCTGCATATTCACCCGTGGGATAGAACGTATTGAATTGCCAGTAAGACACGGAGAAGGAAAGTTTGTAACAATTGATGAGACCGTAAGGGACAGGTTGTCGGCAGAGAACCTTATTGCTCTTCAGTATATATCGCCTAAGACCGGGGAGCCCACGCAGGACTATCCATACAATCCAAACGGATCGGAGCTTGCCATAGCTGGTATTTGCGATACTACTGGCCGGCTTATGGGCCTGATGCCCCATCCCGAGGCCTTTCATCACAGAACGAACTATCCTCGATGGACCAGGAAGAAATTGCCAGAGGAGGGGGCAGGAGTGGCCATCTTCCGAAATGCCATAGACTATATACGGGAGAGGTAAGAGGCATATGGATGAACCCTTGTTCCAGGACATAGCGTCGCTGTTTTTGTATCTGAGGCGTTTTCTCCAGGAAACCATAATCTGTTTTGTAGGGCTCACTGCCATACTGTACTTTCTTTCACCTCACTTCCTGGCCTTCTTCCAGGCCCATCTACACCAGCGCCTGGCCTTCTTTGGAGTGCTGGAGCCGGTGCTGGCCCTGCTCAAGCTCTCAAGCATTGGGACATTGCTTCTCCTTGCCCCCTGGATACTCTGGCGTGTGTCTCAGGGCTTGATAGCCGTATTCGGCCTTTCCAAAAAGTTCTCCTTGGGTTTTATGATGGCAGCCCTCCTTCTCTTTTATGGAGGGGCCACCTTTTGCTTTTTTGTAACTCTCCCTTTTGGAATAAATTTTCTTCTGAGTTACCAGTCTCCACATTTGAGGCCTGTAATAGCCCTGAGTAAATTTGTGGATTTTGTTGGGCTCTTTGTCCTTGGTTTTGGCCTAATTTTTGAACTTCCGCTCTTTATGACACTGCTTTGCCGCTTAAGAATCTGCAGTTATAAGACATTTGTGAGATACAGACGTTATGCTATCCTGATAATTGCCATAGTGGCAGCTGTACTCACTCCTACACCAGATGCATTCAATATGGCTATGATGGGGATTCCCTTGTATATTCTTTTTGAGGCAGGAATAATTATAGCCAGACTGGTGAGCCCTCCGCCTTTGTCTTGACAAGGTTCATTAGTCACTCTATATAGTACAATTTCTGTAGGAAAGGCCATCTAGTTAAATTAATCAGTCATCGGTCTGGCTATATGATCAAGGATCTCAGGGGCTTTAGAAACAGCGTTCGGGTGGAGGATATATCTGAGGAAGGGTTGCGTCTGGTCTTTGAAGACATACCAGGGCTCCTTTTTGATGTGGATGACTGTAAGATACAATCTCCTGTAAGAGGAGAAGTTTTTTTATACCGTGTAGATAAGGATGTACATCTCAAGGGTGAGGTGAGGGTCTTAATTGGGCTAAAGTGCCATCGCTGCCTTGAGGAATATATCCAAGAGGTATATACAGCCTTTTCTTATATATTGGTTCCCAATCTGTCGGGAAAAGAAGAAATAGACTTCGGTACAGAGGACATAGAGGTATTGCTATATGATGGAGTCGAGATTCAATTAAGAGAGATGTTCAGGGAGCAAATTTTGCTCCAGATACCTATGCGGCATCTTTGCAAGGAAGACTGTAAGGGTATCTGTCCTGGTTGTGGTGCAAATCTCAATAAAGAGGAGTGTCACTGTCATAAAGAGTCCTTAACGAGCCCATTTAATGTACTAAAGAGGCTACTGACTAACTAGTGTCATCAGGCCTGAATTGCCGCATCTTGCTTGTCCTTTAATGTCGCGCAATTTTAAGACGTCTCAGACTTGACGTGATACTATCTGAGCAAAGGGAGCCCATTTAGATACAATTTTAAATTTAAATGAGGATATAACCTCAAGATATTAATGGGTTCTGATCCAAGATAGGGAAACAAATGATCGGTTATGGAATGTTTGGTAACTTCGATGTAACCGATCATAGGGTGCTTCTTTTCTTCTCGTTTCTAGACTTTGCCTGGAAATACAATTCCGAACGAAGGGATATTACCTCTATTTATTGAGAACTTACAATATTTGGTCATAACTATTTGGGTTAAATCACTTTTTGCAGTATAATTAATGTTGATGTCCTCGCAAAAAGTCTTTTTCTCACGCAAAGGCGCGGAGCTCGCAAAGGCGATCTATTGCTATTAAAAAAACTTTGCGCCTTGGCGACTTTGCGTGATATTTTTGATTTTTTACTAAGCCATCAATATCTGTACAAAATAAAAAAAGTTGTTTAGGGATAGACATTGTCTAAAATTTAGGTTAGGGCTATGGCCTTAATCGTTAACATTTTTAGGTGATCGGTAGAATTTTCCAGGATTTTGCTTGATGGCAATATTACACGGTCTCAATGAAGGGAGTGAGCCAATTTTGGACCCTGTAGGGACTTTACTGGTCGTTTGGCAGAGATAAACAATTACAACCTAGAGGTATTTAAAGATGGCAGTTCCTAAGAGAAAGACATCACGTTCACGTAGGGGTAATCGTCGTTCACATAATGCGCTTAGTATAGCAAATCTTTCTATCTGTCCCCAATGTAAGGAAGCTAAACCCCCTCACAGGATATGTCCTCACTGTGGTGCCTATAAAGGGAAAATATTTATTAAAAAGGAAGAGTTTAAATAGGATATGGCTATAGTAGTAGATGCCATGGGGGGTGATCACGACCCTGATGTCTCGGTAAGGGGAGCATTGGCCGCGGCCAGAGACCAGGGGATAGAGATCATATTGGTTGGGATAGAGGATGTCTTGAAGGCAAAACTCCGACAGCTGGGGGAAAAGGATCTGCCTATCAGCATCTATCCAGCCTCTCAGGTAGTCAAAATGAAAGAATCCCCGGCCGATACCTTAAGACACAAAAAAGATTCTTCTATTCGAGTTGCCTTTGAGTTGGTCTGTCAGGGCAAGGCAGAGGCTGTGGTAAGTGCAGGTAATTCAGGGGCTACTCTTGCCACGGCTCTGGTTACCCTTGGTAGAATCAAAGACGTTCGGCCTGCCATCGCCGCGCTTATGCCTACACTAAAAAATCCTGTGGTTATGATAGACGTGGGGGCGAATGTAGATTGCAGGCCTCACCATCTGCTGCAATTTGGCATAATGGCCTCTGTATTTTCAAGGGAACTCCTAGGAAATGCCGAGCCTAAGGTAGGGTTACTTAGTATCGGAGAGGAAGGCAGTAAGGGTAACCAGCAGGTAAAGAGGGCATATGATTTACTTGCAGGCAGTGACCTCAATTTTGTAGGAAATGTAGAAGGTAGAGAGGTCTTTAAGGGGAACGTAGATGTCGTGGTATGCGATGGCTTTGTAGGTAATATCTGTCTCAAACTGAGTGAGGGTCTTGCAGAAGCCATCCTGACCATGTTGAAGTCCGAGATTGAGGGTAACCTCGTAGCTACTATGGGATATACCTTGACAAGATCGGCTTTTCAGAAATTCCGTAAAAAGATAGATTATGCAGAATATGGTGGCGCCCCGCTACTGGGGATCAAGGGGATCGCTATCATATGTCACGGGCTCTCCAGCCCTAAGGCGGTCAAAAATGCAATAGGAGTAGCCCATGAACTTGCTAAAGTAAGGCTGGCTGATAAACTTGCTAGTTCTATTTCCAAAAGACGGGATTTGCTGGAGGCGCTCTAGTAGAGGCACTCTCTGATTATCCAGAATCTAATTATGTCTATACATACTATAATTATCGGAACAGGATCTCATCTACCTGACTCTGTGGTAACAAACAAGGATTTGGAAGGGCGGGTAAATACCACCGACGAGTGGATACGTAGCAGGACCGGGATCCATCAGCGTTATATAGCTAATGACCATGAGACTAACTCTTATCTTGCAACACAATCTGCCAGAAAGGCCCTGGATATGGCAGGAGTGCGACCACAGGATCTGGACCTTATCATAGTCAGTACCATGACTCCGGATATGCCTATGCCCTCTGTGGCCTGCCTGGTTCAGAACGAGCTGGGAGCCAAGAAGGCAGGGGCCTTTGACCTACAGGCTACCTGTTCCGGATTCCTCTATGGGCTTTCTGTGGCTGATAAGTTCATACGAGATAACCGCAGGATGAAAATCCTGGTGATAGGAAGTGAAGTACTCTCCCGCCGTACCAATTGGGAAGACCGGAGTACATGTGTACTCTTTGGTGATGGGGCCGGGGCCGTTGTGCTTACAGGGACCAAAGAGGACCGGGGTATCCTCTCTAGCCACCTCCATGCAGATGGCTCCTTAGGAGACCTTCTTACCATAAGGGGCCTTGGAACTGCTCATCCTGAGCTCTCTGAAATCCTTGAAAAGGGATGGCAGTATATAGAAATGCAGGGGAGAGAGGTGTTTAAGTGTGCAGTAAAGGCCTTGGAATCTGTGGCCTGGGAGGCCCTTGAGGCAAATGGATGGACTGGAGATGATGTGGACCTCCTGATTTCTCACCAGGCCAATATACGCATCCTTAATCTGCTGGGAGAGAGATTGGGGCTTTCCAAGGAGAAGATCTTTATCAATATCCACAAGTATGGTAATACCTCGGCAGCGAGTATCCCCATTGCCTTAGATGAAGCCAATCGCAAGGGGATACTGGTCTCTGGTCTCCATATATTATTAGTTGCTTTCGGAGGGGGTTTTACCTGGGGCTCAGTGGCCATGCGTTGGTAATATGGCCAAGATGCAGAGAGAAAGGATTTTTATATGACACAAGTCAACTATTTCTTGACCGAAGAGCAACAGATGATCGTAGATCTGGCACGGCAGATCGCCGTCGAGAAGATTATTCCCGTAAGGGCAGAGCTTGATAGAGAAGAGAAATTCCCTCGGGAAATCATGAGAGACCTGGCCCAGGCAGATCTTTTTGGACTCTATATCCCTGAGGAGTATGGTGGATTGGCGAGGGGCTGTTTTGAGAATTGCCTGGCAGTAGAGCAGCTTGCCTATGGATGTATTGCAGTAACTACTACCTTTGCTGCCAGTGCCCTGGGAGGTTATCCTATCTTGCTCTTTGGATCTGATGAGCAGAAGGCCCGCTATCTTCCGGATATTGCGTCAGGCAGACGCCTTGTAGCCTTTGGACTTACTGAGGCCAATGCTGGAAGTGATGCCGCAAGGATTCAGACTACAGCAGTAGAGGATGGGGACTACTGGGTAATAAATGGCACCAAGCAGTGGATAACCAGTGGTGGCGAGGCGGATATATATACCATTATAGCCATGACCGACAGAAAAAAAGGTGCCAGGGGTGCCACTGCCTTTATACTGGAGAAGGGTGATCCTGGATTTGGCTTTGGGAAAAAGGAACGTAAGATGGGGTTGATGGCTTCATCTACCAGGGAACTCCTGTTTAATGACTGTCGTATTCCAAAGGAGCGTATACTCGGCAGGAGGGGACAGGGTTTCATCCTGGCCATGAAGACCCTGGACCTTGCTCGTCCCGGGATAGGCGCTATAGGCGTGGGGCTTGCCCAGGCAGCCCTGGATGAGGCGGTCAAATATGCAAGACAGAGGATACAGTTTGACCAGCCTATAATCTCTTTCCAGGCCATTCAGCACATGTTGGCAGATATGGCCACCAGGATAGAGGCCTCAAGGGCCCTTGTCTATTCAATAGCTCGGACTATTGATGCAGGGGCAAGAGATGTTGCCAAGCTGTCTGCAATGGCCAAGGTGTTTGCAACAGATACGGCCATGCAGGTGACTACTGATGCAGTCCAGATCCTGGGTGGTTATGGATATATGAAGGATTACCCGGTTGAAAAGATGATGAGGGATGCAAAGGTCCTCCAGATATATGAAGGCACAAACCAGATCATGCGCAACATCATCGGCAAGGCCTTAAACAAGGAATATGCCAAGAAATAGATGAATATAGTTGTGTGCATAAAGCAGGTTCCGGATGCCCAATCTGTCCACTTCGATACAGAAAAGGGCACCTTGGTAAGGGGAGAGGCAGAGGCCATTATAAATCCCTTTGATCTGCACGCCCTTGAGGCCGGGATCCAGATGAGAGATAGCTATGGTGGCGAGGTCGTGGTGTTGACCATGGGACCACCCCAGGCAGAAGATGCCTTGAGGGAGGCACTTGGTCTTGGGGCCGACAGAGGCATCCTCCTGTCAGATCGGGCCTTTGCAGGCGCAGACACCCTGGCCACTACCTATACCCTGGCAAAGGCAATAGATAGATTGGGGCCGGTAGATCTCGTGTTGTGCGGCAGGCAGGCCATAGACGGTGATACGGCCCAGGTAGGCCCAGGTTTGGCCACCCGGCTTGGCATTCCGTGTGTGACCTCTGTGAGTACTCTTGAGGTCCTGGATGATAGGAAGACTATGCATCTCAGGAGGGTCTGCGAAGAGGGCTATGACCTGATTGAAGTTGAGATGCCTGCCCTCTTGACCGTAGTGGCCAGTCTCAATACCCCAAGGCTTCCGTCTCTCAAGGGAAAGATACGGGCCAGAAAGGCCGAAATTCCGGTGTGGGATGCACAGGAACTAGGTGCAGAACCCGGCAGGGTTGGTCTCGTGGGATCCCCGACTCAAGTAGTATCTACATCGGTCCCTAAGTTTGAGGCCAGGAGAGAGATGCTCGAGGGCAGTCCGGAGGGGCAGGTAGAGGCCCTGGTTGCCAGGCTTAAAGAGGCGGGGATCCTGTGATGCTCAGAGTTGACAGGAAAAAGTGTGTCGGGTGTGGTGAATGTGAAGAGGCGTGTGCCTTTGAGGCCATATGTGTAAAAGACAATGTGGCCGTGGTGGACCCTAATGTCTGTACCCTGTGTGGGGCCTGTGTGGATACCTGCCCTGAAGGGGCTCTTGAGATCTCGTCAAATAGTGGTGAGGCAGACGCAGACCTGGATTTATGGAGGGGGGTCTGGGTAGTTGCAGAGTGCAGAGGCAGAGCCCTGGCCCCTGTAAGTCTTGAACTCCTGACCCAGGCAAGGGGACTTGCAGATAGACTTGACACGGCTCTTACTGCAGTATTGATGGGCTATGAAGTTGGATCAGAGTCTCAGAGGCTGATATCCTATGGTGCAGATAGGGTCTTGCTTGTAGAACATCCGGAGCTTGCGGCCTTTATAGAAGAGGTCTATGGCAACATACTCGCTGACCTTGTCAGAAAGGAGAGGCCAGAGATTATACTGGCCGGGGCCACAGCCATGGGGCGTTCCTATATACCCAGGGTCGCTACCCTCCTTGAGACAGGACTCACAGCTGACTGCACAGGCCTTGATATACGGGAAGAGGACAGAGCACTGCTCCAGACCAGGCCGGCCTTTGGGGGGAATCTCCTTGCCACTATTGTGTGTCCCAGGCATCGGCCCCAGATGGCCACAGTGAGACCCCATGTCATGAAGGTGGGTGTGCCCGATCTCGGGCGGAAAGGAGAGGTGATCTCTATCTCTCCCAAGGAGGAGCTGCTAAAGCACCGGTCCCGGGTCCTTGAGTCAGTAAAGGAGCAGGCAGAAGGTCCCAATCTTACTGAGGCAAAGGTGATTGTAACTGCAGGCAGGGGCCTTGAGGCCAAAGAGAATCTCGCTCTGGTCAGGGAACTAGCCGATCTACTTGGGGGTGCCCTTGGTGCCACAAGGGCAGTTGTGGATGCAGGCTGGGTCTCGGATCGGAGTCAGATTGGTCAAACAGGTGTTACAGTCTCCCCCAAGCTCTATATCGGATGTGGGGTATCAGGGGCCATACAACATATAGTTGGGATGCAGGGGGCAGAGATCATAGTGGCAATAAATAGGGATGCCGAGGCACCCATCTTTAACATAGCCCATTATGGCGTATTAGGAGATGTCAAGGAAATATTGCCCCTCCTAATCCAACGCATTAAAAAGGAACGGGGATAAGAAATAGAGCTGAAAGCTCAAAGCTGAAAGCTCAAAGCCTATAAAACCTAAGACTTATAGAGAAATACTTCATCTTTTGCTTTCAGCTTTGAGCTTTGAGCTTTCTTGCACGAGGATTTAGATAGGGATTAAGATGTCGTCTGGTCAGGAACTTAAAGGGAAAATAGCCATAGTGACTGGAGGGTCCAGGGGGATAGGCCGTGCTATATGTATTAAGCTTGCCCGACTGGGGACCCACGTCTTGATAAACTGTGTCAAGGGCCAGGCCGTTGCACAAGGGGTCATGGATGAGATTAGTGGAGATGGAGGAGTCTGCAATCTTCTGGCCTTTGATGTAGCGGATCCTGAGGCCAGTTCCAATGCCATTGAGTCCGTAATCAAGGACTATGGTGGGGTCCATATATTGGTAAACAATGCAGGGATTACCAGAGATGTTCTATTGGTTCGGATGAAGATAGAAGAATGGGAACGGGTGCTCTCGATAAATCTGACCGGAGTCTTTAACTGTACCCATGCGGTCATAAAGGCCATGCTCAGGCAGAGATGGGGCCGAATTATCAGTATAGGTTCTGTGGTTGGCGCTATGGGGAATATAGGTCAGGCCAACTATGCTGCATCCAAGGCCGGATTAGAGGGATTTACAAAGTCTGTGGCCAGGGAGGTAGCATCAAGGGGGATTACCGCAAATGTCGTGGCGCCAGGCTTTATTGAGACAGGTATGACTGCCAGATTGCCGGAGAAGCTAAAGAGACAGCTATTGAGTCAGATCCCTGTAGGCCGGATGGGAAGGCCCGAGGATATAGCCGAGGCCGTAGGTTTTCTTGCCTCAGAAAGGGCATCGTATGTTACAGGGCATGTGCTTCATGTAAATGGGGGGCTCTTCTGCGATTAAAAATAATTGTTGGTTCGTAACCATTCACGTCCCCGGTCAGCGGTAGCCTTTTTCAGGGTTTCAGGAGCAGCTTGATGTATAAGATCAGGGCACTCTGCCCATTAATCCGCATTGAAACCCTTCAAAAGGCTACTGCTGGCCGGGGGGAGAATGTGAACAGTTACGTTGGTTCGATTAATTGGGAGGACAAAAGATGGATATGGATTCCAAGATGATTGATATTATTGCAAACCAGCTCAGCGTTGCCAAAGAAAAGGTGGTGCCAAAGGCCTCTTTCGTGGATGACCTGGGGGCAGATTCCCTGGACCTTGTGGAGCTGGTCATGGCCATGGAAGAGGAATTCAATATAGAGATAGACGATGAAGACGCGGAAAAGATGCAGACCGTCCAGGACACCATTGATTTCATCAAAGAGCATACGAATAAGTGAAATTAACTGGTCCTGACAATTATTATAAGAGCAAGTAACACAACAGTATATATTGTGATATGATAGACCAAAGTCAGAAGCGGCGGGTAGTAGTTACAGGATATGGTCTCCTGTGTCCTGTTGGTATTGGAGTTGAGGATAGCTGGAGAAATCTTATAGCTGGAAAGTCTGGTATAGGTCCTGTAACGCGTTTTGACGTTAGCGGCTATGCCTGCCAGATAGCAGGAGAGATAAAGGGCTTTGAACCGGCAGACTTTATGCCGAAGAAACTCGTTAGACGGCTGGATCCCTTTGTAAGGCTGGGCCTGGCAGCGGCCCATATGGCAGTTGAAGATGCAGATCTCAGTATCAGCAAAGATGAAGCCTCTGAGGTCGGAGTCATAACTGGATGCGGGCTTGGCGGCCTGGGGACCATTGAGCACTACAGGGATGTCTTGGTAAATAGGGGACCAAAACGGGTGAGCCCATTTTTTATCCCTATGGCTATCCCCAATATGGCCTCCGGTCAGATATCTATAATTTACGGGGCCAAGGGTCCAAATATGGTTGTGTGTACTGCCTGTGCAGCAGGTACTCATGCCATAGGAGAGGCCTTTAAGACCATCCAGCGAGGGGCAGCTAATGTAATGATATGTGGTGGCATGGAATCAGTAATTACACCTCTGACACTCAGTGGTTTTGCCAGTCTGAAGGCCCTTTCCACAAGGAATGATAAGCCTGAAGAGGCCTCAAGGCCATTTGATAAAGACCGTGATGGATTTGTAATTGGAGAAGGTACTGGTATCCTTGTTATCGAGGAATT
This sequence comes from Deltaproteobacteria bacterium, assembly GCA_027004315.1. Lineage (GTDB taxonomy): Bacteria > Desulfobacterota > Dissulfuribacteria > Dissulfuribacterales > UBA3076 > JALTHG01. The sequence continues at coordinate 1,473 of JALTHV010000175.1, read as the reverse complement.
GACTCATGCCCTAGAAAGGGGTGCCAGGATCCGGGCAGAGATAGCAGGATATGGGCTTACCGGAGATGCCTATCACATGACGGCACCACCCGAGGATGGCAATGGCGGTGCAAGGTGTATGGCCATGGCCCTCGAAGATGCCGGCATCAGTTACCAGGATGTGGACTATATAAATGCCCACGGTACCAGTACGTTTCTCAATGATATCTGTGAAACAAGGGCCATAAAGACCGTGTTTAAGGATAGGGCAAAAGAGATCTCTATAAGCTCTACCAAGTCTATGACCGGTCATCTCTTGGGAGGCGCCGGTGGAGTTGAGGCAATCTTTTGCATAAAGACCATAGAAGAAGGGATTATTCCTCCGACCATCAATTACGAGACCCCAGATCCTGAATGTGACCTTGACTATTGTCCCAATAAGGCAAGATATCAGCCAGTGGATATAGCTATGTCGAACTCCTTTGGCTTTGGTGGTACCAATGCCGTGCTGATTTTTCGCAAATATCACTGAGACTGGATCATGAAGATAGCTATCGGTTCAGATCATGCTGGGTTTGAACTAAAAGAAAAGATACGCAGTTTGGTTATAAGACTTGGGCATGAGGTCCAGGACATGGGTTGTTATTCCATGGAATCGGTTGATTATCCGGTGCAGGGCTGTGAGGTCGCAAAGGCTGTGGCTTCAGGTCAGTATGAGAGAGGTATCCTGATCTGTGGAACCGGTATAGGCATGTCTATAGTGGCCAATCGTATCTCCTGTATCAGGGCTGCTCTGTGCCACGACATCTTTACTGCCCGAATGAGCCGGGAACACAATGATTCAAACATACTCTGTATGGGTGGAAGGGTAATAGGCCCTGGTCTGGCAGAAGAGATAACCAAGATATGGCTCAAGACTCCCTTCAAAGGGGGACGTCATGAACGTAGGATTTGTATGATTGACTCACAGGACAATTGCTAAAATTAGTCTATTAGGCTGTAGGCGGGTAACCGTTTACATTCCCCCCGGCCAGCGGTAGCCTTTTGAAGGGTTTCAGGAGCATCGCTTGATGCACAAGATCAGGGCAGTCTGCCGATTAATCCGCACTGAAACCCTTCAAAATGCTACCGCTGGCCGGGGACGTGGATGGTTGCAATAGGAGGGGTATGAACGGTTGCACCTTATGGATGATGACTTCATAAAAAAATCAAAACTATCACGCAAAGTCGCCAAGGTGTAAAAATTTTTCTTTAATAACAATAGATTGCCTTTGTGTGAGAAAAAGACTTTTGCGATGATATCATGAATATTTGAGGTAAAAAAAGTGTCTCATCTGAGATATACCGATCCAGAGATATTTAGGGCTTTTAGGGCCGAGATAAAAAGACAGACAGAGCAGCTTGAGCTGATAGCCTCGGAAAATTTTGCAAGTGAGGCAGTCATGGAGGCCGAAGGTAGCATCTTCATGAACAAATACGCCGAGGGCTATCCAG
>JALTHV010000174.1:2955-9985 GCA_027004315.1 Deltaproteobacteria bacterium | reverse complement strand
TCTACAAACATGGGCCTGTCGTATGCCCTTTCAGTAACAAATTTTTCGTCAGGCCTCTTGAGCACTGAATAGACCTCTGAAGAAGAGGCCTTTTCTATCTCTGCGATCACGTCCTCAAGCCACAAAAAACGATCAAACCTGACCCAGGCCCTCACCTCTCCCCTCTGGTTATGGGCACCATAGTCAGATATCTCCTTTGAACAGGGGCACACAGTGGTTACTGGCACATTGACCACCAGGACCATATCAAGTCGATCAGTCATGCTGCCGTGGAAGCCACATCCATATTCCATGAGCCCGGGGGTCTTTGTCACCGGGGCCTGCTTCTCTATGAAATAAGGAAAGTCCACCTCCAGGTGTGCCTCCTGTGAATTCAGACGACCCTTCATTTCAGCAAGGATCTTAGAAAAGTTTTGGAGACTGATATCCCTATGGTACTGGTTCAGGATCTCTACAAAGCGGCTCATATGTGTCCCCTTAAATTGATGCGGCAGATTCACATACATGTTGACACTGGCTACTGTCTGCTGGGTGCCATTTATCTTGTCAAGGACAGTTATAGGATAACGGATATTTTTTATACCTACCCTGTGCAGAGAAATATTTCGATCGTCAGGCAGACTCTGTACATCTGTAAGAAAAAAAAACGCCTTATTCATTTTGTATGTTCCAGTACGGTCAAGAGCTCCTGGGCAGACTTCGTGAGCCTAGAGCTGCTATCATATATTGGTGTCCCTGCCCTCTCGGCCTCTCTGACCTCATCTGAGGCGAAAAAAATCCCTATAGGTTTGACCTTTAAATACTTCTCTATATAGTCTAGATCCTTATGACCCTGTATCTGATTGGCTACCACCTCAAGGTGATCAATCTTTAAATCCCTTCCTAGGGTCTGGATCTTATTGGCCGTCTCAAGGCTACCTCTATAGGGCTGAATTACTATCAGTAGGTGATCGACGCTGGCAATAGTGCCCCGACCTAAGTGTTCAACTCCTGCCTCCATATCAAGGACTATGTCCTCATTCGGAGAGAGAAGCAGGGTATTCAAAAGGGCCCTGAGCACTGCATTGTCGGCACACGCACATCCTGCTCCACCCTGTTGGACGGCCCCTAAGACCATGAGTTTAATGTTTCCTCTCTGTACCATAAAACGTCCTGGGAGGTCACTTACCTTTGGATTTAGCCGATAGAATGATCCACACCGTTCGGATCTCTCCTGAATTAGGTCTCGCATCTCTACTATAGGACGGATATTTTTTGCCTGCGGAAAACCTAAAGCCCTCGCAAGGTGTGGACTCGGATCCGCATCAACGGCCAAGACCTGCCTGCCCCTGTCTGCCAGGACCTGGATAAGAAAGGCACTGATGGTGGTCTTACCTACCCCTCCCTTGCCACTTACAGCTATTTTCACAAAAATCCCCCTTGTCAAACCGGAAATCCGAGATCAGGTAACTCATCTATACTGTGTCTGAGTCTTTTCTAATCTCAAGTTTCTAATTTCTAATTCCATTATTAGCACAAAAATAAGATCCGGCTAACAGGCCTCATCTTTCTGCTCGTAACCGTTCATACCCCCTCCTGTTGCAACCGTCCGCGTCCCCGGCCAGTGATAGCTTTTTTCAGGGTTTCAGTGCGGATTAATAGGCAGAGGCCCTGATCTCGTGCATCAAGCGATGCTCCTGAAACCCTGAAAAAGGCTACCACTGGCCGGGGGGATGTGAACAGTTACTCCTGCTCCAGGATGAGACCCTCTGGCAGACTCTCCCCAAAGGCCTGGTCTCTTTCCCTCCCTGCAAGAGAAACAACTCTCCTTAAAGGTTCCAGATCATTATCTCTGGCCCCCAACAACTGGAGCCAGATAATTATTTCCTGACGGACCGTGGGTTGCAGGTCCCTGATCCTGTCCCCAGTGAGCCTTGCCATAGAAATCACGGCCTCAATGAGTTTTCTGGTCTGTTTCCACTCCTGCTTTTTCAGCATCTCCAGCCAGGAAGATACCTCTCCGGGAGGCACCACTTTATTGGCTGGGCCATAGAGTGGTTGCCTTGAGCCTATACGGGAAAGGACCCACAGGGTACCTTGCCAGCCCGATCGTGTCTTGACAGACAGAGACATAAGTTCCCTCCCCAGCTCTATCTTGGAGGATATCTCAAGGCGTTCGAGGTTGGCGGCAAAGAGCCACATCTCCCGTCTCTCCTCCTGAGATACCTTGATCTGCCTTGCCTTGCCCCGTCTGTGTCTCTTGGTATGGACAGGCAACAGGGCAGTTGACATGGAAGAAAATATCTGTGTCTGTTGACCAGATCCCAGACCTGCCGCAATACGCCGCCAGAAAATCCACCACTGAAGCCTTGGTTCCCTTGCCTTTGAAAAGACAAGGCCATCAAAACAGAAGGGCCAGACCCTCTTGATCCGCCAGGGATCCATCACTTCACCGGCCCCAGGCCGGAGACAAAAACCTGCCAGATTATACCACCTGGCCTCGTGTTGAGGAGATCTCCTACACCCGGCCTTGACATCGAGGAGGGTATCTGCCAGTCTCCTTAAGACAGCAAGTGACCATAAATTCTTCTCCATGCCTATGCACTTTGCCAGACGCCTGGGGAGTGCTGAAGGTGCAACCGCCTTTTCACCTGCGGCAGGGGCAAAACACCTGCGGATCTCTTCCTTGGCCTCTTTTAGTGCCTTGAGGTCCTCTTGCGACAGCCTTCCTGACCCTGTCTCTTTTTCTGCTTCAGACTGGACCTCAGGCAAGGCCACCCGCACCCCATCGACCTGAGAGGCCGAATCGGCACCTTCAGGGCCTGCCTCCCTGAGATGAAACTGCAGACGCCACCTGTGGGGAGTCTCCTGGGATTCGCAATAGAGCTCCAGTGTCCCTATGGCCGTGACCTTTGCCCCCAACCTGATGGGTATCTGCACATGCCTTCCCTTCTTTCCATAGCGTAAAACTGTCTGGAGCGGCGGGAGTCTGATAAAGTCTTCAGAACCTACAGGCACAAGATCCCCTATTTTATCTCCCTTACGGGTAGTAGAACTATAGAGAGAGAATCTCACAGGTCTGTTCGTCCTGGCCCGAAATGTCTTTAAGACCTCTACGTTTTTCCCCTCTTCTGTACCCCTCTCCACCAGACAGACCCCCATGGGCACCCCGGTCTGGCCCTTATCAAGGGCCACTCCTACAAAATAGGCCCTTGCTATTCCTCCACCTACGCGGAGCCCGAGACCCTGTGTGACCAGACCATAATATGCAGCCCCCCAGGATATTGCCAGGTCAAGAGACCTGTTGTCCAAGACCTTAACAGGGCGTTTGGACCAGGATGCCAATGTCCTTTTGAGACGCTCTTGTATCAAAACGGGCTTGAGTGCACCACCGTTAAAGAGGACTAGACCGGGCATTTGACCGCCGCCCTGTCTTGAGAAAAAACGGGCAAGATGCCTGGTAATAGCCGGATCGCTCACATAGGGGAGGCCCATCTCCCTGAGGCCAGTCTCCCCCCCTTCCATAAGAGTCTCTGCCTTTAGATCTACTTCAGGGAAAAAACCCTCAATAAGGGCCTCCGTCACCTGATCTCGCTGGAGCTCTGTCACAATTGTGCCGCCAATAAGAGATCGCCCATGTCCTGTGAGCCTAATTATGGCGTTCTCCGGCCCTTTGTCCTGTAAGAGGACCTCTTTTACCTGCCTACACTGGTGATAGAGTGCATGCCACTGGGCAATGTCCAGTTCCTGCCCCAGGGCCTTTTCTGCCATGGTTGCCAAGGCAAGATCCATATTATCCCCGCCCAAAAGCAGGTGATCCCCTACTGCCACTCTCTTGAGTCTGGGACCATGCGAGTCAGATTCACAAGAGATCAAGGTAAAGTCAGTAGTACCGCCTCCTACATCACACACCAAAACGAGGTCTCCAGGATGCAGAAATGTATTCCATTCCTTCTCGTGATAGGAGAGCCATGCATAAAAGGCGGCCAGAGGCTCCTCTATCAGGGTGACAGAATCAAGGCCCGCCTCCTTGGCTGCCCGCAAGGTAAACTCTCTTGCAACCTCATCAAAGGATGCCGGCACAGTCAAGACCACCATTTGCCCTGCCAGAGGCTCAGGCATAGTATAGTCCCATGCCTCCCTTATATGTTGAAGGTACCGGGACGACGCAGTGATGGGAGAGACCTTGTCTACCTCAGCCCCTGCTCCCCAGGGAAGGATAGGGCTCTCTCTGTCAACTCCGCCATGGCACAACCAACTCTTTGCAGATGAGACCAGCCTTCCAGGCACAAACCCCCCTTGATCCCTGGCAAAGGTACCGACTGCATATGTCCTATCCGGGTCCCAGGGAAGGGAAATCGCCCCTGGCCGAAGATCATATTCCCCTGAGAGATAGAGAAACGATGGCAAAGTCGACCTTTTGGCCGCTCGACCCTGGGCCACGATCTGTAATATGTCAAAAGTTAAGATGTCGATGGAGCCGGGGCTTGTATCGTGGAGGTCTACATAGCCCACGGCAGAATTGGTGGTCCCAAGGTCAATCCCAACTATATATCTTGATTTCATGATATGGTATTAATGTAAATTTTTAATAATTACGTTTCAACCTTATACTAGCGATCTGTCTGTAAAACTCAAGACATTCTCCAAAATAGATCAAATACAGACCCTTCCCCGGGGGATAAGGCAGGGTGAGGGGGAATGAATCCCAGGATTTTTTGAAAAAAATCTTGAATTTTATGCCGATATGCTGATATACTAAATAAATTTTATTTCAGAAGTAGACTTAATATATTTGTCCTTGCGAACGGGTGGTAATTTTTTGCTTCAGGAGAAGGCTGTGCAAGACGATCTAGGATTGTACTATTATCCAATATTAGAGAACAAAAAGATCCGAATGTATGTCCGTGCAGGTTCTGACGATATAGAATTCAGGATGTGGAGCGCAGATGACCAGGGTCTGTGGGATGAGCATGGCTGGGTAGAATGGGGTGCTATTCAGCAGGCGGCTGAACTCTATCATAAAGAAAGAAAAGAGGGGAAAGCCCCTACTCATCTTTACGATCTCGAGATAGCAAAACGTTTATTGAAAGACTCTGTTATTAAATGACAGAACGAACTGGCTGCAATATTGATCATTTTTTTCCTGGAATTTCAGGAGATTATGTAGCTCTCTTTTCTGAAAATTCTGGAGTATGGACCGTCCTTGACCGGCTCAAGGGCTATATCCGTGATGTCATCAGGCCAAATCTTTTTCCTGAGGTCCGTCCAGGAGTCCCTGTGTCCACCCATCTGGTCCTGTTACCCCAGGGATGGCTGACCGATGGCTTTGAGATCGTCTGTGATGAGGCCACTAAAGGCAAGTTCCAGGTTCGGATTGATGGAGAGGCCGTCCCGCAGGCCTCCCTCATCTGTGCAGGTACAATTTTTACAGATAATCAGCTACAGATAGGAAAAGGGGTCATCATTGAGCCTGGTGCGATGATCAAAGGCCCAGGCATTATTGGGGACTATACAGAGGTCAGGCAAGGTGCCTACATACGGGGAGATTGTCTGATAGGAAAGAGATGTGTGATAGGACACACCACTGAAGTCAAGCACTCTGTGTTTCTGGATGGGGCCAAAGCCGGGCATTTTGCCTATATCGGTGACAGTGTACTTGGCAGAGATGTGAATCTTGGGGCAGGCACCAAGCTTGCGAATCTGTGCTTTGCCCCTGGCAATGTGTCCATCAAGATAGGAGGAAAATCAATCGATACCGGGAGGCGCAAGTTTGGGGCCATTCTGGGAGATAAGGTACAGACTGGATGTAATTCTGTGACGAATCCGGGCGTACTAGTCGGACTGAATTCATTGATAACTCCCGGCAGTATAGTAATGCCAGGGTCTTATACACCCCGTTCTGTAATCCGCTGATAGACCACTTTTTATTGTTATCTAGAATTGTAATCTAGAAAGGAGATTTAATTGAAACAGGACATTAGTAGTAAATTATTACTGGTATTGTTAGGCCTCTCTCTTCTCTTTGGTCTCTGTAGCAACTCTTTAGCATCTGACAAAAAAGGAGATATCCTTGCACAGGTAGGTCCCTACAAACTCACCCTTGAACAGTTTGAGAAACAGATTCAGTCATTGCCGCCGCAGTTCCAGATGGCCCTGATCAGAAATCCTCACCTGAAGGAGCAACTATTGGACAGGTGGGTAAATATCACCCTCCTGGCCCAGGAAGCCAGAGAAAGAAAATTGGACCAGGATCCTGAGATCAAGACCAGGATGGAAAACATCAAAAATGCCCTTTTGGCCCAGAAACTCATGGGTACAGAGATAAAAGGCAAGGTCAAGGTGACTGAGGATGAGATAAAGACCTATTATAAGGATCACCTAGGAGAGTTTTCCAGGCCCGAGGCAGTAAAGGCCCGTCATATTCTGATAAGGGTCCCTGCAGGGGCGACTAAAAAGGCATGGGAAAAGGCCAAACTAAAGGCAGAGGGCATCAGGAAGAGGATAGAAAAGGGTGAAGACTTTGCTAAACTTGCAAAGGAGTACTCAGATGACCCCGGCTCTAAGAATAGGGGCGGTGAATTGGGCTTTTTCTCCAAAGGACGGATGGTACCTGAATTTGAGTCTGCCGCCTTTTCCCTCAACCCAGGTGCGGTGAGTAACCCCATAAAGACTAGTTTTGGATATCATATAATCCAGGTGGAGAAGAAAAGGAAAGCCACCATAAGCCCCCTTTCAGAAGTCCAGTTCCAGATAAAACGGAGGCTGTATATGGAAAAACAAAAGAAAATACAAGATATGCTTATTGAAAAACTAAAGGCCAAATATCCAGTAAAAGTCAATAAGGCCCTTCTCTCTAAAGATATGCCTCAACACAAATTACAGGGCAATATGGCCTTCCCCTTCAATAGAAGATAAGGTATCAGCTCAATAAGTTGAGGTAGTGTAACTGTTCACATTACCCCCGGGGGACATAAACAGTTACGGAGCTAGTGCGGTACTCTCTTCTGCCAGGGGAGAGGGTATTACAATCTTGTTGATCTCTTGATAC
>JALTHV010000174.1:0-2855 GCA_027004315.1 Deltaproteobacteria bacterium | reverse complement strand
GGGACATAGACGGTTGCAACAAGAGGGGATGTGAACGGTTCACCTTGAAACAGTACAGATGATGAATCAAGAGGTCAATTTTTAATCCACAGATTTCGCAGATTACACGGATTGCTCTAATCATCATGAAGGATGATGGGAAATCTATAGGTCTAATCCCCTGCAGCTTGTTGCAATAGATAAGGATAACGCACTCACTCTGATACCCCGTAGCTTGCCACGGGGCAGTTCATTCAAAACTTAGAACTCAAAATTGTGTCTGAAAGGACTCTTTTGTTCAGACACTAATTATCTGTTCTTGACACATCTATTACCAGATTCTACCGTATGTTATATGGATAAAAAACGCCGGAAGCTGATATTTTCTGCCATCTATTGGACAATAGGGCTTGCTCTTATCTTTGGCCTGCCTCAACTATGGCTTCATATGCAGACAAAAGAGGTCTCTTATTCCTGCTTTAAGCATATGCTGCGAGAAGGAAGGGTCCTTGAAGTCCGCATGGATCAGGAAAAGATTAAGGGTATTCTCTATACAGGTCGCATAAATGGCCTCCAGTCTCTCAAGGCAAAAATCCAGGACATGAGGCAGGAAAAGGCAGGAGCTAGTGGCCTTTCAGAGGAAAAACAGCCTTCTCTGGAGGAACTCTTGAGTCGTTTCCGGAGACTGACTCAGCAAAAAGGTGATCTAACGCTCTTTCAATCTATAAGGGTTGAGGACCCAAAGCTGGTAGATGACCTGGATGCCAGTGGAGTTGACTATTCCGGAGTCCAGAAGAGTATGTTAGGCCAGGTCTTATGGGGCACCATACTCCCCATAGTCTTTTGGATAGGACTCTGGTTTTTTCTGCTTAGGGGTATGGGAAGGCCTGGAGCAGGGCTCCTCTCGATCGGCAAATCCAAGGCAAAGATCAATGTAGAAAAGGATACTGGCGTACGATTTGAAGACGTGGCCGGATGTGAGGAATCTAAAGAGGAGTTGAAAGAGGTAGTGGAATTCCTGAAAAACCCCAAAAAGTATGAAGACCTGGGGGCCAAGATCCCCAAGGGAGTGCTTTTATTGGGGCCTCCTGGGACAGGAAAGACCCTTCTTTCAAGGGCCCTGGCTGGTGAGGCCAAGGTCCCATTTTACAGCATATCCGGGTCTGAATTTATTGAGATGTTTGTAGGTGTTGGAGCGGCTCGCGTAAGAGACCTCTTTACCCAGGCCAAGCAGAATACGCCCTGCATAATCTTTGTTGACGAAATCGATGCTATAGGGAAATTCCGTGGCGGTGGCATGATAGGGGGCGGTAATGAGGAAAGAGAACAGACCCTTAACCAGCTCCTTGTAGAGATGGATGGCTTTGAGCCCAACCTGGGTGTAATCTTACTGGCAGCAACTAACAGGCCGGAGGTCCTGGACCCGGCCCTCCTCCGTCCTGGAAGATTCGACCGCCAGATAATACTCGATGCCCCGGACGTAAGGGGCAGAGAGGCAATACTCAAGGTCCACTCCCGTGACAAGCCCTTGGCCCCTGATATCGATCTCAAGAGTATCGCCCTGAGGACACAGGGTTTCTCTGGGGCAGATCTCGCAAATATCATGAACGAGGCAGCCCTCCTTGCGGCAAGACATGGTTTAAAAGAGATTACCCAGGCATACCTTGAAGATGCAGTCGAAAAGGTATTCGCCGGCCCTGAACGGAAGAGCAGGCGTCTTGGCAAGAACGAGAGAAGACGTGTGGCATATCACGAGGCAGGTCACGCCCTGGTGGCCTTTCACTGCCCAAATGCACCACCAGTCGCCAAGATCTCTATAATACCACGGGGCAAGGCAGCCCTTGGCTATACGCTCCAACTTCCGGAAGAAGAGCGATTCCTTATGACCAAGAGCGAACTCGTGGACAAGATATGTGTATCTCTTGGAGGCCGAGCTGCTGAAAAGATAATTTTGGGGGAAGTAAGTTCCGGGGCCCAAAATGACCTGGAAGTGGCGACAGAAATAGCCAAAAGCATGATATGCCGTTTTGGAATGAACGAAGAAATCGGGCCTATGGTCCTTTCGAGAGAGACCAATCCCTTCCTGCGGGTCCCTGGTGCCCCGCAGTCCAGAGAGCCTATGAGCCCTGAGCTTGCCTCACAGGTAGACAAAGAGGTCCGGAAACTCTTAAATGAGCAGAGCGCCAGGGCGCAAAAGATCATAGAAGAACATCAGGAATCCCTTGAAAGGATAGCAGACAGACTACTGGTGGAAGAGATAATGAGCGAAGAGGAATTCCGCAAACTTGCAGGAGAAAAAGAAGGAGAAAAACAAGATGCAATTAAAGAGTAATTTTAGGACCGCTATGCAGTGCAGCCTGGCCAGGATATTGTTGACAGTACTGCTGATATTGGGCTGTGCAACAAACAGCATCGCATCAAAGGCCGATGACCAAAACATCGCCCTGTTAGACAAGACGGCCGAGGCCTTTGCTGCCATAGTAAAAAAGGCCTCACCTGCGGTAGTCTTTATAGAGGTTGAAAAGACTGTAGAGAGCAGAGGAATATCCTCCCAGTTTCAAGACCCTTTTGGTTTTTTCAATGATCCGTTTTTTAATCGGTTCTTTGGCCCTTATTCCCAACCAAGACAAATGCCTAGAAAATTCCATCAGATGGCACAGGGCTCAGGTTTTATCATCAGCAAAAACGGTTACATCCTTACCAATAATCATGTAGTGAGGAATACGGACAGTATCAGGGTAAAGCTGGAAGATGGCAGGGAATTTAAGGCAAAGGTGGTAGGGACAGACCCACAGACCGACGTAGCTGTAATAAAGATTAACGGAAAAAATTTGCCTGTACTCCCCCTTGGAGACTCAGACAAACTCAAGGTAGGA
>JALTHV010000173.1 GCA_027004315.1 Deltaproteobacteria bacterium | reverse complement strand
TCACATGTCAATACTTCTTGCCCCATCCTCCAATGCCTAAGAGATCAAGTCTGAATGTAAAGCTGGTCTCGTCTCTATCCTTTTTTATATTGCCTTCGAGTGCCCAACAGGCTGACTGATATCTCAGGCCATAGGTAGATTCAAAATCTGTATTTTTAGCCAGAGACCTCTTCAAACGGTATGTTGCATACCAGGATGGCGAGAGTACGGCCTGCAGATCTATGTTTAATTCATTTATATTGGTAAGGCAGTTATATCTGTAATCTATGCCCAGGTGGTCTCCTGCCAGGCTCGATAGGCGTACCAGGAAATTATGGGAGGTAAAGCCCTTTCCATAGAAATTATAAGTGGTGTCATATCGCAGAAAGGAGTAGGGGGAAGGCCTGACTTCCAGTTCTGCATATAGATCAGAGAGAGGCCTGTGATATATGGTCCCGTCTTTCCTGGTATCATAACCCAGGCTTGTCCAGTACATTGGCCGCAGACTGGCACTGGGACCTATTCTGCTGCTCTGTCTTATGTAATAACTTTGCTCCATACGAAACCTTATGAGATCCATATAGGCAAATCTGTTAGGACCAAGGAGGCTCTTGCTACTCAGAAAGGTGAGCAGGGACCAGGTAATCTTATTAGTAGGTTCTAGCTGGTCCAGGGTGTCGATCCCAGGGATGTCATTCTGTTTTTGGGACGAGGGGCGGTACTGATAGGTTATCCTGGGCCGTATGCTGTGTCGTATAGTCTTTCCGTTTGAGAGGTGGTAGGTCCGAGCCAGAGTGGTACTGAGATCGGCCTCCAGGTTATAGAGTAGCCTGTTAGGATGGTCCTTGGTGTGCCGTTTTGGATCATTGCCACTTGTATTATACATAGTATCTTCAATAGACCCGCTTAGGAGTAGATCGGCCCAGCCATGGAGATTTAATGGCAGGGATATCCTCGGTTCCATATGCAGGCGTTGCTCTTTGAGACCCTTATTCCTCCAGTAGTTTACATAGGAGGTATTCCAGTCATAATAGAGGGGGGTATTCCAGAGCCGTTTTTTGAATCCATGGAGCACCAATCTGGGGAGGGTCTGTATGTTCCTGTCCTGTCCCCTTAATATTCTGTCACTGTAGCGGGCCTCTCCACCTGATAGCCTGTCATTATAGCAGACCTCACTCCCAATAAACAGGTCCTGCGCCAGTTTGGTTATCTGGACGGTCGAAGGACGGATCAGGGCCGTGTCATCAACCAGAGAACGACCAAAGGTCTTTTGGAAGATCCTGTTTGTCTTATTATAGCCCATGGGACCTCGATCAAATTCCTGGAGATAGTCCCTGTCGCTGATAATATCTAGGTCCAACTTGCCATTAAAACCAAATGGGAGTTGTTGATCTGCCTTTGCCCTTAACCACCAGCGTTTTTTATTGCTCCTTATATATCCATCATTGTTAAAGTCGTGGTCTTTCAGGGTGTCTGACAAAAAATTATATCGAAAGATACCCTGATTCTTTCGAGAAAAGACATAACGAAACTCCACCCCTTCCATCCACCCCCTCTTGGTCATGGGGTTTTGATAAAAAGTGGCGTCCATACTGTCGTTAATGGCCCAAAAGAATGGGAGGTTAATCCCTATCCCGTTTCTATTGGATGAAGAATAGGAAGGCAAGAGGAACCCGGTCTTTCTGGGGGCATTTATGGGCATACTGAGCCAGGGGCTGTAAGCCAAGGGGATATCCAATATGTTGAAGGTATCGTTTGTGGCAATAGCCATACCTCCAAGGGTAAGTCTGAGGTCCCGGCATTTAAAACTCCATACTTGCTTGGGTAGAGGGCAGGTGCTAATAGTGGCGTATTTTGCACGGTATTCCTCAGGACCTGTCTTCCAGAGCTGTTTGGCCAAAAGGTGCACGTTCTTCTTGTGCAGAAAGAGGTGGGCATTTTTCATCGTGCCTGTAGAGGTATTGAGATCAAGCTCTCCCTCAGTTCCTCTCAGTATGTCCTGGTCCATATATATTACTACGGCACCGCTTGCCCTTACCTTGTCTCTGCGTGTATCGTAGATGATCCGGTCTGCGTGGATCTTGAGATTTCCCCTCCAGACCCGAACCGCACCTTCACCCAAAATCACCCCTGAAGAGTGAAAAAAGGTGAGCCGGTGTGCCTCTATATGCCAGGGCCCAAGCTTGGATGGTGGATTGGTAGCTGCGGGAGGAGCTATTCCTGCCAAGATATGGTCTGAGGCCTTCAGACCTGGTGTTGAAAACAGCAACATAAAGGCCAGGATAAAGAGGGCAATTTTGGGAATAGAAGGACAAGCTTCCATAAATTACCCCATCCCTGTAGGGTCTATGCCCCAAGAGGCCTTAAAAGACCAAATATTCCTAGGCTTCAAAAAATAGTCCCTTAGTTACCATGAAAGTGAGATTCGCTGCCCTTTGCAAGGACAAGTATACAGAGAGACAATAATCAAAAAGCGAAGAAATGGCGAGTCCTTAGAGATCTATAACAGGAGCCTATGAGAACGAGATATCTTTAAATAATGGTGCCGGAGGGGGGATTCGAACCCCCACGGGTTTTGCCCACCACCCCCTCAAGATGGCGTGTCTACCTATTCCACCACTTCGGCAACAATTTTATCTATTTCTAGCCTTGGTACTGAATGATTTTTCCCCTCATACACTACTTGGCAGTTTTGACCTTACTATCTGCTGGAGAGGGCTTTTCAGCCGGCTTTTTGCCTTCTTTTTTCTCTCCAGAGGTATCTGTCTGTTTATTGACCGGACCCTGAACGGCCTGTCCTGCCTTCAAAACACCGGGCTTTTTGGCTGAGACCTTAGCTGGCTTCTTTGTAGTAGTAGCAGTCTTTGACTTAGGGACTATATTAACGCCTTTTTTGACAGATTTAATAGGGGCCTTAGTAGTCAAAGGGGCCTTAGGGATTACTGGAGCCTCCTCTACATTTTGCATTACTGAATTCTCAACCCTGTGGGCCGACATATAGGTAAGGGTAAAGGAAGTAATCATAAAGAGTGCAGCCAACCCTGCAGTAAACTTGTGTAAGAAGGAAGCTGGCCCCGAGCTGCCAAAAATGGTATCGCTGGCACCAAATACAGCACCTATCTCAGCTCCCTTGCCCTGTTGAAGCAATACAACGACAACCAAAAGGATACACGTTATAACGTGTATTACTATTACAAAAGGGTACATAAACATAAATTTACTCAAACACCCATAGACTTAACTTATGCAAGACTAACTCAATATTGATGACTTCGTAAAAAAATCAAAAATATCACGCAAGGCCGCCAAGACGCAAAAATTTTTCTTTAATAACAATAGATTGCCTTTGCGAGCTTTGCGCCTTTGCGTGAGAAAAAGACTTT
>JALTHV010000172.1 GCA_027004315.1 Deltaproteobacteria bacterium | reverse complement strand
TCCTTTGAAAAATCCCTTTATGACCCTCAGCTTTATGGCCTTGCCTGTTATCCCTGCCCTGAGGCTCACTGACATGGGCCTGGTAGATGTAAATAAATTCGATTTTGTGCCGCTGTTTGTATAAATTCACTGCAGTTCGCGCTGCTCACTCGGGACACAGAGAGAAGGCAATAATTCAGAATTTAATATTGATTAATGCCCTCGCAAAAAGTCTTTTTCTCACGCAAAGGCGCAAAGCTCGCAAAGGCAATCTATTGTTATTAAGAGAAAAAACCTTGCGCCTTGGCGACTTTGCGTGATATTTTGAATTTTTTACGAAAGCATCAATATTGATCCATGGTAACTTCTTATCAACAATATGCCGAAATAACGATTGATAATACAGAAAGATAATCTATAATTTCAAGACGGCACACCAACTCAGAAAGTTGAGTTAATAGATATGTATCAGCCCTGTCTAGCTACAGAGATAATTCCGTCTGCCACTCCTGATGAAGAGTCTGATTGGCGCTGGCAGTTTTCCAACCGTATTAAAGGACTCAGTGCCTTATCAAAACTTTTGCGGCTTACTCCTTCTGAGACAGGGCTCTATAGAGATCTTATATCAGAATATAGATATGCCGTTACTCCCTATTACCTCTCCTTGATCGACTGGTCAGATCCCAATGACCCCATCAGAAGGCAGTGCATCCCCGATCCCAGAGAGATCACATTTTCTCTTCCAGGTTCAGAAAAAGACCCCCTGGCTGAACAGATACATATGCCAGTGCCCGGTCTGATCCACAGATATCCGGATCGTGTATTGGCCATGGTGACCAACACATGTGCTACATATTGCCGTCACTGCAACCGAAAGCGTACATGGAAAAATCCAGAGGCTGGGAATACAAGGGATGCCCTGGGCCATATGGTGGACTATGTAGCCAGCAATTCCCATATCCGTGAGGTCATAGTCTCTGGAGGAGATCCTCTGACAATGAATCCAGGGCTGTTAGATGAATTCCTGGGATCTATGGAGGCAATACCCCATGTGGAGGTATTGCGTATTGGTACCAGGATCCCTGTAGTACTCCCCATGCGCATAACCGACGATCTATGCCAGATGTTGGCCCGACACCGGCCTCTCTGGGTAAATACACATTTTAATCACCCCAGAGAGATTACGCCTGAGTCCACAAAGGCATGCGAAAGACTCCTCAAGGTCGGGATACCGGTATCCAATCAGACTGTATTGTTAAAGGGAATTAATGATTCCCCCGAAGTGATGCGAGCCCTCTTTTGTGGGCTTGAGAAGATCATGGTAAGGCCTTACTACCTGTTTCACTGCGATGCAGTAAAGGGGACAGATCACTTTCGAACAGATATCAGGAAGGGCATAGAGATCATGGAGAGGCTGTGGGGTGAGATAGGTGGGCTCTGTATCCCAAACTTTGTAGTAGATCTGCCAACGGGTGGCGGGAAGGCCCCTATGATGCCTTCATATCTACTCAATATCGACAGAGATGAGGCAGTATTTCGTACCTATGAAGGGAAAATCGTAAGATATTCCTGTCCTGGAGGGGCAGATACCCCGCCATAGTCTTTTACCCAACCCAATCGGTCTTTTTATCTCTATCTTCTACGTCTTGGTAGGGAGTCTTATTTTTTAGGCAAAATCTAAAGTGACAAAATAAAATTCGGTCTTATATTTTTTGATATAGATTCCCTTTACAGAACTCATCTTTTGCCCGATGGTCATGTTGCCTTTTAGTGAAAAATGTCCATACATCCCAAACATATGATCCTTTTTCGCTCTCGCTTTCTGCCCTTGAACAAAATTTTGGGTCCTGTGAAGGAGGCAGGAGATAGGGATAACATGGAAATCAAGCAGGCCAAAGAATTGCTTTTGTCTCTTTTGGGAAAAGGGTCTTCAGTCCCATGTAAGGTGCAGTTTTGGGATGGCTCTGAACTATCTTTTGGGGAAGGGCCTCCGGCCTTCGTTATACACTTCAAGGTTCCGGATGCCCCGGATGCCTTGCTGACTGACCTGTCTATGGGGTTTGGAGAGGCCTATATGAAAGGAGACATAGAGATAGATGGGGACCTGGGTGAGGTAATGCGCCTGGCCTATCAAGAAGACCTCTTTTCCAGGTTCTCTCCAAGACAAAAGGTACGCCTCTACTGGTTGAATTTGAGACATAAGACAGGTCTGAGACAGACAAAAAGAGATGTGCAGGCCCATTATGATATAGGGAACTCCTTTTACCGGCTGTGGCTTGATCAGGGCCTTAACTATTCATGCGCATATTTCGGTTGTGACAATGATTCCCTGGAACAGGCACAGCTACAGAAGATACACCATACGCTTAATAAGCTCAGGTTGCGGCCTGGGCAGAGGCTGCTCGATATTGGATGTGGGTGGGGGAGCCTCGCAATGGAGGCCGCCAAGTCTTATGGAGTGCATGCAGTTGGATTGACCCTTGGGGCAAAGCAGTATGAGCTGGGATGCCAGCGGATAAAAAAAGAAGGTCTGTCTGATAAGGTCGAGATTCGCTTACAGGACTATCGGGAGATTCCGGATAAAGAGCATGAAAGCTTTGATCGGATAGTGTCCGTCGGCATGTTTGAGCATCTTGGCAGGGGGAATATCCCTGTCTTTTTTGAAAAAGTGGCAAGATTGCTCCGTCACAGAGGTATCTTGTTGCTGCACAGCATCGGGCGTATAAAGCCCAAGGATACAGACCCCTGGATACAAAAATATATATTCCCAGGTGGATATATCCCATCTCTTGGCGAGACCATGGAAGCCGCGGAGGATGTAGGTCTGGATTTTGTAGACCTGGAGGACCTTAGGCACCACTACGATCTGACACTAGGCCAGTGGATAAGGCGTTTTGAGGCAAACGTCTCGCAGATCAAACAGATGATGGGAGAGAGATTTGTGAGGATGTGGAGACTTTATCTCAATGCCTCCCAGAGGTCATTCCGGCATGAATCACTCCATGTCTTTCAGCTCCTTTATTCGCTTGGACGCAGGGAGGACTGGCCCCTCATGAGAAATAGTGCTCCCATTTCATCCCCAGGAGTGACGAAATCCTAGCCATGAATGTTTGGGATGATAAGGGATGAAAATAGCCGTATTCAGTGATAGCCACGATCATATTTGGCACCTGCGCAAGGCAGTGAAACAGGCAAATGATCTGGGGGCAGAGGTGATAGTCCACTGTGGGGACCTGATTTCACCATTTATGTTAGAGGAACTGGATGACTTCCAGGGCCAAATCCACCTCGTTTTGGGCAATAACTCAGGAGATCAGGTCCTTCTCACAGAGGCGTGTCTTGCCAGGAGAGGTAAGGTCAGGCTCCATGGTTGGCTGGGACGACTTGATATAGAAGGAGTCTCTCTTGCCTGGATCCATGACCCACAGGTTGCCTATGCCATTGCAAGATCCAGGGATTTTCAGATAGTCTGCTATGGTCACACCCATCGCTGGCATTTGGAGCACATGGATAATACCTTGCTCCTCAACCCTGGCGAAATATTGGGCAAAAAAGAGCCCCCTGGCTGGGCCCTGGTAGATACAAGAGACCTTCGAGTGAGGCATATACTACTTTCAGCCACATAGCAACACTATGCATAACTTCTCAATAAGCTGGGGGATGACCCTTCACATTCCCTTCCTGGCCGGGGCGTGAACGGTTACGTTGGGGGCTTCATTTTTGGTAGCCGATCACAGGGTGCCCCTTCTGGAAACGATTTGTAACTTCTCAATAAGTTCTGGCGTAACCGTTCGCGTCTCCGGCCAGCGGTAGCTTTTTTCAGGGTTTCAGTGCGGATTAATAGGCAGAGTGCCCTGATCTTGTGCATCAAGCGATGCTCCTGAAACCCTGAAAAAAGGCTACCGCTGGCCGGGGGGAATGTGAACAGTTACATGTAGTCAGAGCCCCCTTGTGGAATCAATGGCCGAGGCCAATTCCTCTTTACTGACCTCATCTGTGATAAGGGTCTGGCCAATCCCCTTACAGAGGACAAATGAGATTCTCCCTGCCTTTGCCTTTTTGTCGTGCTGGAGGAGACCTATCAATTTTTCTGTATGGAGGTCCTGAGGTATCTTTCTTGGGAGATTCAGGCCTTCCAGGAGGCTGACCAGTCTCTCCAGGTCTCCTCTGGGCATCAACCCCTTTGCCACAGAGATCCTCGAAGCCACTACCATACCGATGGCAACGGCCTCTCCATGAGGGATCTGGTAGAGGGCAGCGGCCTCCACTGCATGGCCTACAGTGTGACCAAAGTTCAGGATACGTCTCAAGTTCCCTTCACGTTCATCAGCGGCCACCACCTCGGCCTTTATGGAACAAGAGCTAAAGACGACATGGGCCGTGGCCCGGGGCTCAAGATCCAGTATGCCCTGCCCGTTCTTTTCCAGGAACTCAAACAGTTCCGGGCTCTTGATCATTCCATACTTCACTACCTCTGCAAGACCATTTCTGACCTCGGCCTGCGGCAAGGTAGTCAGTGCCCTTATGTCTGCATAGACCCTCCTGGGCTGATAAAAGGTCCCGATGAGGTTTTTCCCTTCAGGCAGGTCTACTCCTGTCTTTCCTCCTACAGAGCTGTCTACCTGGGCAAGCAGTGTGGTGGGGATCTGGATCAGGGGGATGCCGCGCATGTAGATGGACGCAAGAAATGCCGCTATATCCCCGGCCACTCCACCACCCAGGGCCAGTATGGCCGTCTGCCTGTCTGCACCCAGGGCCACCATCCTGCGGGCAAGATCTATGACTGTAGCTATATTCTTTGATTTCTCTCCTGCGGCAAAGGCCAGGAGATCAACCTGTATCCGGGCCTGACGCAGCAGATTGAGGAGATCCGTCCCCAGGTATTTCTCCACATTGGAATCGGTAATGATTATATATCGGGGGGCCAGGAATTTTTCCTTGAGATCTCCTTCCAACTCTGCCAAAATTCCCGGGCCTATAAGGATATCATAGGCATTAGCCAATAATGGCACTGTCACGGTATGCCATATATGTTGAGTGTCAAAATTCTTATCTATATCCATAGAATAGTTCTCCTCTAATGTAACTGTTCACGTCCCCGGCCAGCGGTAGCCTTTTGAAGGGTTTCAGTGCGGATTAGTGGGCAGGGTGCCCTGATCTTGTGCATCAGGCGATGCTCCTGAAACCCTGAAAAAGGCTACCGCTGGCCGGGGAGAGAATGTGAAGGGTTACCCTCCAATAGTATCCCGGACATGTCTATCCCTTGACTGCCTCGAGACCTTCCTCCATATGGACCTTTGATACCCTGTGTGCCAGGTCTTTCAGGGCGGCCTCTATCTCATCTGATGACGGCAATTCCGGCAACTCAGGCACAGACCTCTCGATGTCATCCAGGGGGGGCATGGCGAGGCGGGCAGACAGGTCTTCCATTTTCCCGGCTGGCTGATCCTCCCCCAATACACTTACAAGCTCGTCCCTTCTATCTAAGGTCCTCAGGAAATTCATGATCTCATCAAGGGAAAATTTTCTTTTAAACTGGCGGAGCTCTTCCTTTACTACCTGGATCTCGTCTAAGACTTCCTCTAGTCTTTCCCTAGACTTATACAGGTCCTTATAGAGTCTTTCATAGCTGTCCAGGAGCAGGTGGACGAATCTGGAATAGTCAGTCCAGCCGTGGAGAGCCATGCCCTTAAAGAGCTGCTTTCTGTCCATAACCGAGTCTATCACATGCCGATCGAAAAAGGGACGCCCCTTCCACCCGATAAGATTCAGAAAGTCATCTATCAACTCCGGCTCTCTCAATAGGGCATATATCCTGAGCATATCTCTCCCTACGGTCTTGCTATATAAAAGAGAGAATTCAGAGATCATGCCCTCAACTGCCTGTCTATCTTCTTCTATAATTTTTCTGGAGCCAAAGTACCTCTCTGCAATCTCTCTCTTTATCTGATATACTAATGCCTTACCGATGTCTTGTCCCATGGGCCTTATCCTCTTTTAGTGCTTGGGCAGAAAACTGGTTGCTGCATGATCTGGTATAGATAATATAACTACATCGCACTTCTTTCCAACTGCCGGTCAGTTCGCGGTGAAAATAGGACGCCGGAACAAAAAGACAGCCAGGACGCAAAAAATTGATACTGTGTTAAATAACATATCTTTCCTACTTGCTGTTGCCATCTCCATTATATGCCTGTCTGGGTGCGCTTCCAGGGTAAAGGCACCACCACCATACCCCAGGTATGAAGCGCCTGAAGATGTGCTAGATGCCCTAGGCCTGGAGGCAACTAGGCTCTCAGGCCTTAAGGCCAGGCTCAAATTGAGGCTCATAATCCACGGTCATACCCAGCCTGGGATCAGGGGTCAGGTCATCTGGACAAAGACCTCTAAGGTAGAACTCGTCAGGATAACAGGTATTGGTCTCTTTGGCACAACTGTCTTTGACTGCCTTGTCACAAAAGAGACCTTTTATCTCTTTATACCTTCACATAATGTGGTATATGTAACTGATAAGGGCAGGGGAATAGAGCCCCTTGTTAAGGAGGCATCCCTGTGGCTTTTAAATCCATGGGCTGTAGTAAAAATGCAAGATGTTGAACTGACACCATGTAACAGAGAGACAAAGAATTGTAATGTCCCAATCTGTATATGCTTTTCCCATAGAGGGAGAGCAGGATGGGCGGAATTTACAGAGAAGACACTGACGCCAATCTCTGTCAGCGACTCCGACTTTAATATATCATACAGTGATCCTGAAATTTTGGGGGATGGCAGGCCCTATCCCACTAAACTGTGTATAAAAATTAAGAGGCTGGACCTGGAGATGAAGATTACCCTTAGAGATATCCAGATAGATTCAGTGACACCAAGAAATGCTGCCTTTGATCCCGGCCCATTTCTTACTGTGCCTATGCGACCTCTCAGGCTACTCTTGGAGTCCATTCGTCCCTATCTGACGAAAAGAGGCCTCTCTTTAGACTGAACTAGCCCAAGTTGGGGCAATATAGCATTTCCCCTCACCAAACTCTCTCCCGTGGGGGAGAGGGCAGGGTGAGGTGATAACTTTAGGTTACATCTAAGTTGTCAAGAGTTATTGATAACTTACGAGTAATCTGTGTAACTTCTCAATAAGTTCTGGCATAACCGTTCGCGTCTCCGGCCAGCGGTAGCTTTTTTCAGGGTTTCAGTGCGGATTAATGGGCAGAGTGCTCTGATCTTGTGCATCAAGCGATGCTCCTGAAACCATGAAAAAAGCTACCGCTGGCCGGGGGAATATGATCGGTTACCAAAAATGATGCCCCAACTTATTGAGAAGTTACTAATCTGTGTAATCTGCGAAATCTGTGGATTAAAAAATTTAAAATTAGGAGCATAAGTCCGTATGGAACCCGATAAAAAAATACAGTCCTGTATGCGATCTGGTAAATGCTGCGAAAAAGGCGGCCCAAGTCTACACCTTGAGGACAAGTCCATTCTCCAGGAAGGTATACTGAAGCCAAAGGACCTCTTTACTTTGAGGGCCGGAGAGCTGGCATACCATCCAGTTGAAAATAAAGTTATAGAGCTTTCAGATGAGATAATCAAGATAAAGAGCAAGGAAGGGTCAACTGCCTGTATATTCTACGATGCCGATAGGCATGCCTGCTCCATATATGAACATCGCCCTCTGGAATGCCGGGCCTTTAAATGCTGGGACACAAAGGCCATTGAAGACATCTTTTTTAAAAATACCCTGTCACGATTAGATCTTTTTCCTGAGGACTCTACTGTTGCAGAACTGATATCAGCCTATGATAAAAGCCTTCCTCCCCGGCAACTCTATAGCCTTTTCAGTGAAATAGCTTCACAGGATGAGGCACAGCAAGAGGCCAGGCTCAAGATTGAAAAGGTAATCTCTACTGATGATGCCTTTCGCAAAAAGGTTATCGAGGCGCTGGGAATTGATGAGACAGAGCTTGAGTTCTTTTTTGGGCGGTCTCTCAGGACCCTTGTATCAAATATCCAGGCCGTCATAGACGGGAATAAAAGCTGAGGCTTTTTTTTACTGAACAGGAATATTTTTTACTGGGTCTCAGGTTATCAGGTCTGTCTGCGGTTCATCCGTCTTTTCTGGCGTTGCCTATAGATATATAGGAATGAGAAATAGGCTATTATAGCGCACGGGAGGGCAAAGACCACGCCTCCCAAGATCAGGGATCCTATGAGCTTAAAGCCCTGCATATATATCAATTTTGCAGCATCGAACATACCTGCATGATGGATTATATTCATGAGGTCTTCGACCTGTTTCCAGGAAAGGGAACTGCCAGTGAGCACAGTACCCAGCTTCCAGGCTATAAGGTACTGGAGGGGAATGGTAACGGGATTACTTATCAAGAGACTGGCAATTACCCCGGCTACTAAATTGCCTCTTCCAATGGTACAGAGTGTGACTGTCAGGATAGTGTGAAAGGGGATCGTGGGCGTGAGTGCGACAAAGATTCCTATGGCAATACCACGCGCAAGGCTAAATGGATTGCCTTGCAGTCTCAACAGACGGAGCAGGTGATATCTGAAGGCCCTGCTGGGGCTGAGCCGTTTGCTTTTCTTCAGAAGACAGGGCGCTCTTTTTGAGCTTATATCCTTTTTTAAATCCAAAATTGTGTCTGAACGGACTTCTCCTTCAGGCACTAAGTCCTGAGTCTTATCCTTTTGAGTAGACATCTGCGTCTTCTTTGGCCACGATGCCGGCCCTTATCTGATGATAGCCTACCACACTAACCATTGCGGCATTATCAGTACAGAGTTCAGGGCAAGGGAAATAGATACTATAGCCCAGATTCCCTGCCTCTTCAGCCATTTTGGTCCTCAGCCTAGAGTTGGCTGCGACCCCGCCTGATACTACAATCTCACTTATAGCATATCTCTTTGCGGCAGATATGGTCTTTTCCACCAGTATGTCCACAACTGCCTCCTGAAATGAGGCACAGATATCCCGGACAGGCAACGGACCTTGTCTAGACATCTTCTTGACTGACGTCAAGACAGAGGTCTTGAGACCGCTGAAACTAAAGTCAAGGGGTGTCTCTGGCAGTCTTGCCCTGGGATAAGAAAAGGCCATGGGGTCTCCTCCTTCAGAAAGCCTGCTGATTATAGGGCCGCCAGGATATTCCAGGCCAAGTATCTTTGCCACTTTGTCAAAGGCCTCTCCTGCAGCATCATCTCTGGTCTGGCCCAGGAGTTCTGTTGAGAGAAAGTCTTTGACTATATATAGATTCGTATGACCTCCCGACACTACCAGACCTATATAGGGGAATGATGGTATGCATTCTTGGAGGAATATGGAAGATAGGTGTGCATGGAGGTGATTTACACCTGTCAAGGGTATCTTCCGGGCCATTGCCATGGCCTTGGCAAATGAAAACCCAACAATCAGTGAACCTATTAATCCAGGACCCTGGGTAACTGCTATGGCATCTATGTCAGGTATAGCCATATCTGCATCTATTAGTGCCTTTTCAACTACCCAGGCAATGGCATCAAGGTGGTGCCTTGATGCCAGCTCCGGGACGATTCCCCCATATTTTCTGTGGATGGGCACCTGAGAGGCTATTACGTTGCTCATCAATTGCCTGCCGTCCCTAAGGACTGCCGCTGCAGTTTCATCACAGGATGTCTCTATGGCAAGAAGATTTTTAGGACTGGACTCAAGTTTAGTCATTAATTTTTAATTAAAATAAGATTCAGCTAACAACCTATCTATTTATTCTAAAAATATCTTTATTATTGACACAATCACAGGGCAATTTCTATTATAGATCTCTGGATCCGGATTTCAAATCGCCATTCCCTGGTCCCAACGCCATTTCGATGCCATGTAACTGTTTACATTCCCCCGGCCAGTGGTAGCATTTTGAAGGGTTTCAGAAGCATCGCTTGATGCACAAGATCAGGGCCTCTGCCTATTAATCCGCACTGAAACCCTTCAAAATGCTACCACTGGCCGGAGACATGACGGTTGCAACAGGGGGGGTGCGAACGGTT
>JALTHV010000171.1 GCA_027004315.1 Deltaproteobacteria bacterium | reverse complement strand
GAGGCCATTTCAGCCGTTGAAGACGCCCTGAAGGCCGATCGAGACCCAGTATCTCCTGGAGGTCCCTATCCTGATCGCTGTGCAGATCTCTATTCATGGTCGAAATACCAGATGTCTATTTGCTTTCTACCAAGTCTTGAGCCTTTAGCCTTTAGCCTTGAGCTTTCAGCTTTCAGCTTTGAGCCTTCAGCCTTCAGCTTTGAGCTTTCAGCCTATTCCAGCCACCGCCCAGGGCCTTGTCAAGACGAATAAAATTTGAGGTCACTGCCCCCCTGCTTACAGCCAGCTCGTCCTGAAAGGACTGTAGCGATTGCTCGGCATCCATTACATTACTGAAGTCCACAAGCCCTGCCTTGTAGCGGTCCCAGGCAAGGCCAAGGGCAATTTTTGCCGCATCTGTGGCCGTCTTGAGCGATTTCATACGCCTCTGTTCCTTTGCAAAGGCCACCAAGGAGTCTTCCACCTCTTCCAGGGCCTTTAGGACAGTAGATCTGTACTGAATCAGGGCCTGTTCCTGGCGCGCGGTCTGTACCTTTATGTTTTGGCGAAGGGCACCCCAATGAAATATCTTCCAGGAGATGCCCGGCCCTACCTTCCAGGTGCGGCTTGCCCACTCCCAGATGTCCCCGCTGGATAGGGACTCAAGCCCAATGGTACCCAATAGTTGAAACTTTGGGTAGAGTTCTGCCTTTGCCACGCCGATTCGTGCCGTTGCAGCGGCCAGGTTGCGTTCTGCCTTGCGTACGTCAGGCCTCTGGCGCAGGGCCTCTACCGGTATACCCACTGCCACCTTCAGTGGTGGTACGGGTATGGGCCCTGGCACTGCAAGCAGGGCCTCCAGGTCTCCTGGCCTCTTGCCTAAGAGTATTGCCAGGCGGTTCTTGGCCCTTTCAAGCCCTGTCTCCAGGGTTGGGACCTGAGAACGGGTACGCTCGAGGTTATAGAGGGACTGCTGAACGGCCAGTTCGTCGATGAGACCTGCCCTGTATCTGGAGCGATTCAGGTCATATATCTCTTTCTGGGCCTTTATGTTGGCGTGGGCGGCTGCCAGGCGTGCCTGATATGTACGTACATCTGTATAGTTCAGTGCTACCTCTGCCATAAGGCTCACCAGGACCTCGTGCAGTGCCTCCTGCTGGCCCTCAAGGTCGGCCTGGGCCGCCTCAATGGCCCTACGCGTGCCCCCGAAGACGTCCAGTTCCCAGCTGGCATCAAAACCGATCCTATAGAGCCTGTCTTTTATGAGTATCCCGCTGTTTTTACTGCTGCGCTGTTTCGTGGCCGATCCACTTGCATCCAAAGTGGGAAAGAGGCCTGCCACTTCGATAGAGCGCTGGGCACGGGCCTCACGGACCCTGGCCCTGGCCTCTTTCAGGTCCAGGTTGCCCTTGACTGCCAGTTCCTCCAGGCGGGTGAGTTCAGGATCATTGAGAGTGGTCCACCACCTGGCCATGGTCTTGGGGTCCAGGTGGGCTGCACACAGCCTGTTCTGGAGCTGTGCATGCCACTTTTTTGGTGCCTCTGGGCTCACCTTGACATAGTTTGGCCCAACGGCACAGCCAGTCAATAACCACACTATGGCCACCAATTGGCCCAGATACCGTTTTCTAATTGTCACGCCTTTCACCTTCTGTGTCTTGTCTGCCAGGCATGTGCCTTTTCCCTGGCCGTCTGAAAGACATAGTAGAGGACCGGTATGAGGAAGATCCCGAATACTGTTGAGATCAGCATACCAAAAAATACAGTAGTGCCAATGGCACGGCGACTACCGGCCCCTGCACCTGTGGCGATTACCATAGGTGCTACACCCAGAATGAATGTAAATGCAGTCATCAGTACAGGTCTAAAGCGGATCCTGGCGCCGTCTAGTGCTGCATCTACTACTGACAGGCCCCCTTCTCTGCGTTCCTCTGCAAACTCTACTATGAGAATGGCATTTTTGGCAGCCAGGCCTATTAAGAGGACAAGGCCGATCTGGGCATAGATACTCATGGGGAGTCTAGTAAGCCACAGGCCAAGAAGTGCCCCAAGGGTAGCTACTGGGATATAAAAGATAATAGAAAAGGGGATGTTCCAGCTCTCATACTGTCCCACCAGAAAGAGATAGCCAAATATCAGGGCAAGGACAAAGAGCCAGATTACATGCCCCCCGGCCTTTTTTTCCTGATATGATATAGACGACCATTCATAGCCATAGCCTGGAGGCAGGACCTTGGCCGCCAGGTGTTCCATGGCCTCCATGGCCTGTCCTGATGAGAAGCCAGGTGCAGCACTGCCTATGAACTGTGCACTTGGAAACTGGTTATAGCGCCTGATGAGCTGAGGCCCCAGGATCGTAGAGAGGGTTGCAAGGCTCGTCATGGGCACCATGTGGCCGGTGTTGCTGCGCACATACAGCCGGCCGATGTCAGAGAGGTCTCTGCGGTAGGGGGCATCTGCCTGCACCTTTACCTGATATGTCCGGTCATACAGGTTGAAGTCATTGACGTAAATAGAACCTAACTGGGCCTGCAGAGTAGAGAAGATCCGGCTTACCGGTACCCTTAGATACTCTGCCCGGGTACGGTCAATATTCAGAAATATCTGGGGTGTGTTGGCAGTATAGGTGGTAAAGACCCTGTTGAGGACCGGATCCCGGTTTGCAGCCATCATGAGAGACATTGCCACACCGAACAGGTCATGAGGATTCTGACCTCCCAAGGCCAGGAGCCGGAAATCGAAGCCTCCGCTGCTGCCAAGACCCATAATCGGTGGCGGGACAAAGGCAAAGCAATTGGCTGAAGAGATACCAGCGAGCCTGGCCTGTGCCTGGGCAACGATAGGGCCAAGCTGGAGATCAGGGCGGTTCCTCTTATTCCAGGGTCTGAGTATGACAACGCCAAGTCCTACATTATTGGCAATGCCACTCATGAGACTGAAGCCGCTGACCCCAATAATATCCCTTACCCCAGGGATTGCCTTGATATCCCTGGTGATCTCTTCTATTACTTTGTTGGTACGGGGCAGGGATGCAGCCTCTGGTAGCTGCACATTTATGAAAAAATATCCCTGGTCTTCCTGGGGGAGAAAGCTGACAGGCTGTCTGGAAAACAGGAACCAGGCACTGCCGATGACGGTGATAAAGACCAGGAGGGCTATGGCTATCCTGCGGATGAGCCAAGAAGAGCCTGCCACATATCCCTTCCTGGAGCTATCCAGCAGCCGGTTGAACCAGGCAAATGGACCATGGCGGGCAGGCCGATGCAGCCTGAGCATGATGGCGCACATGGCAGGACTCAAGGTGAGGGCGCAGATGGCGGACAGGATGACTGAGGTGCAGATGGTCACTGCAAACTGCCTGTAGAGCTGACCAGTGATGCCAGGCATGAAACC
>JALTHV010000170.1 GCA_027004315.1 Deltaproteobacteria bacterium | reverse complement strand
TCCCTTGAAGGGCAATACGGAATCTGTGTGGCTTAATTCCACACAGATTGCTGCAAGATATTTTATGCCCTTTCTGCCCTTTATATGGAGACCCTATATCTCAGAGAAAGGCTTGAGCAGATCTATGCCAGGTACAACAGGCCTGTCTTTGTACACCCAGATCCCCTGGAAGTCCTCTATGGTTATCCCGATCTCCTAGACAGAGAGATTGTGGCTCTAGTTGCATCGTCTCTTGCCTATGGCAGGGTCAAGCAGATCCTAAAAAGCCTCTCATATATATTGGTCCGCATGCCAAGTCCCTCGCGGTTTCTGGAAAAGACCAATATGCCAGAGCTCCTGGACACGTTTGGGGACTTCAGACATCGTTTTACCTCAGGCCGGGACCTAGTCAGGCTTCTGTGCGGGGTAAGCAGGGCCCTTGAAGAATTTGGGTCTATTGAGTCCTGCTTCTGTTCCGGGTTTGACCCTGGGGATGAGACGGTAGTGCCTGCTCTTTCTATTTTTGTGAGAAGACTCTATCCCCCACATAGAGAGGAATCCTCGTTTTTACTGCCTGATCCAAGAAATGGCAGCGCATGTAAGAGGGCCTTTTTGTTTCTCAGGTGGATGATAAGAAAAGACTTGGTTGATCCTGGTGGCTGGCAATGTGTCCCTCCTTCAAAATTATTAATACCCCTGGACACGCATATGTTTCATATTGCCAAAAAACTTGGCTTCACAGATAGAAAACGGGCAGATCTCAAATCAGCCCTTGAAATAACCAGACATTTCAGGAAAATCAATCCTAAAGATCCGGTCAAGTATGATTTTGTGATTACAAGATTCGGGATCAGGTCTGATATGAACTCCTCCAGCCTTATAAGGGCATTGAAATATCAAAAATAGATATTTACAAGCATCAAGCAGGTACGGTTGCAGAGATCAGATCTTCTTGGGAACCAAGCCAATATGGCACTTTCCAGGTCCCCCCCTGTTCCACAAATTGCCAAGCATAGGGACAATTCAGCAATTTTTGGACCAAGAGATGGTGCAAGGTATGGCCACTCTTTACAGCCTTGACTTTGCCTAAAATTGGCGCGCCCAGGAGATAGATATCTCCGATCAGATCCAAGACCTTATGACGGACAAACTCATCAGAAAAACGCAGACCACCATCATTGAAGATCGAGGTCTCATCCAAAACTATTGCATTTTCCAGGGACCCGCCCCTGGCCAATCCATTTTTCTTTAGGAATTCTAATTCGTTAAGGAAACCAAAGGTCCTTGCCCTGCTGATATGACGTTCAAACGCCTGCGGCGTGATCTTGCCAGAAAAACTCTGCTTGGCAATAAGAGGATGTTCGAATTCTATCTTAAAGGATACTCTAAAGTCTTTGCATGGCTCAACAACTAAAGATTTATCACCCCTTGATACCGCCACTGGTTCCAGAATTTCAATGTATCGCCTGGGTTCAGCCTGACTCTTTAATCCGGCCTTTTGAAGAAGAGAAAAAAATGGAGCAGCACTTCCATCCATTGCCGGGACTTCTGGACCATTGATCTCAACCAGGGCATTATCCACGCCTGCTCCCAACAGGGCCGCCATGAGGTGCTCAATGGTAGAGATAGATCCCCGTTTAGTGCCTATGCTAGTAGCAAAATTGGTATCCACTACATAGTCAGCCAGGGCCGGGATGACCTGCTCAGGGCTCAAGTCCCTGCGTACAAAACAGATCCCAGTGTTGGCTGGAGACGGATTTATCTTTAGAGATACCTTTTCCCCTGTATGCAGTCCTATGCCGACTGCCCCTACAGACCTTTCAAGTGTATGTTGAAGATCAGTCACTATTATCTCTCTTTCCTTAATAGTCTTCCAGAAATTTGTGTATCTATTTTGAGCAAAACGCTCCAATATTTTTTAAATGGAATGTGACAAAAAACCCTCTCGGCATCCATTCGAACGTAAACAAAAAGAATTATGGATCACAATGCAAGTATAGTGCCTAAAATAGTCTCAATTTTTTACTGTAATTACAGATAGTTTCAAAAATACAGAAGGGATAAAGATCTGAAGTGAGACTTAAAAGTCTCAAAAAGACATAGATAGGCGTGACAAAAAAGTCACTGAAATGACTAATTTTTCCCGCTAGGGAAAATTGGCATATCGGTGAGACTTTGTCGTTCAGGTGATGAGACCGTAACTTCTCAATAAGTGGAGGTGTCATTTTTGGTAACCGATCATATTCCCCCCGGCCAGCGGTAGCTTTTTTCAGGGTTTCAGGAGCATCGCTTGATGCACAAGATCAGAGCACTCTGCCCATTAATTCGCACTGAAACCCTGAAAAAAGCTACCGCTGGCCGGAGACGCAAACGGCTACGCCAGGACTTATTGAGAACTTACATGAGACCCAGACGACGCAGGGCCTGCTTATTCTTAGACCACTCCTTGAGGACCTTGACACGAATATCCAGATACACCTTTCGGCCCCAAAGTGACTCCAGTTCCTGCCTGACAAGGACCCCGATCTTTTTGAGAAAATGGCCGCCCTTACCTATAATGATCCCCTTCTGAGATGGTCTTTCCACATAGATGACGGCCATGATCCTTATGATATGGCGCCCCGGATCGTCCTTAAAATCCTCTACCTCTACAGCCGTTGAGTAGGGGATCTCTTGGTGTGCAAACAGAAAAATCTTTTCGCGTATAAATTCAGCCGCCAGATTTTCCCTGGACTGATCAGTAATAATTGTTCCATCATAAAACTGGGGCCCTTCAGGAAGCATCCTCAGTATTTCATCAAGCACATAATCTGTACCACTGCCATACCTGGCAGAGACAGGGATGATTGCCTCAAAGGGATATGCATCCTTTAGTTCATTAATCAGGGGCAGTAAGGTCTCTTTTGCCACCCTGTCGATCTTATTGAGGATCAGTATTACAGGCCTTCTGATCTTCCTTAAGAGATCCAGTATGGCGAATTCCTGACCTCTCCGCCTACATGTCACATCAACCACAAATAATATGGCATCTACGTCTTTGACTGCCTGTGTGGCCCAATGTACCAATATCCTGTTTAAGGGTCTCTTAGGATCATGGATTCCAGGTGTGTCTACAAACACTATCTGGAAATTATTTCCTGTGAGAATCCCCCTTATCTGGCGTCGGGTTGTCTGTGGTTTGGGGGTAGTGATTGCTACCTTTTCCCCAAGAAGTTGATTAAGAAGAGTTGATTTTCCTACGTTCGGTGCCCCAATTATTGCGACAAAACCTGAACGAAAAGCTGCCTGTGTCCCAGATCGGTGTGGGTCTGTGTCTGTATCCATCTAATAATCTCAAGCACCTATAATGCTCAGCGCCTTTCGGGCAGCATCCTGCTCCGCCTCCTTCTTGCTCTTTCCTGTGCCTCTCTGTACCACACGATCATTAAGATGAATTGCTACCTGGAAAGTCCGTTGATGATCGGGCCCGGTTATCTTCTCAGTCTCATATACCGGTACACTGTGAAAACGCCCCTGAGTCAACTCCTGAAGTCTGCTTTTGTAATCCTGATCGATTCCTATCACTATTGCCTGGTCGAGCAGATCACCAACATACTTTTCTATAAAGGAAAAAATCTCCTCTATATTACTGTCCAGATAAATGGCCCCTATTACTGCCTCAAAGGTATCAGAGAGTATAGAAGGTTTATCGCGTCCGCCGCTCCTATCTTCGCCCTTGCCTAGCCGGAGATATTTCCCTAGCCCAAGTCTGTGGGCCTGTTTGGCAAGCTGGCTCTCATTTACAAGAAATGACCTCATCCGGGTAAGCTCACCTTCCCTGCACTTATCCCCATGGCGGATAAATAGAAGATGGCTAACTACAAGTTCCAGGACTGCATCGCCCAAAAATTCCAGGCGCTCGTTATCTAGGGCACCTAATCCATGCTCCGCAGTATATGAACGGTGGGTAAGGGCCTGTTCTAGAAGCTCCGGCCGGGCAAAATGATAACCAAGACTGGCTTCCAGGTTGGAGGCAGAATTCTGCCTAGGCTTAAGATCCTCAGTTTCTTCCATTTATACCAAAAGATACAATATATTTAACTCAGCCATTTTTCAAAAATGGCCAAAAAGCATAATACTAATGATATAATCTATATCAGAATTTTATCAAAATAACAAGATAAACTGGACGTTATAAATCTTTGGGGTAATCAGTTAGGCCTTGATTAGGACTCAAGATTTTGCTCCCGGAATTTTTGCCTGCATTCTTTGCTACAGAAATAGTAGGTCTTTCCTTTCCAGATAAGGGATAGGGCATCCTTTTTGGGAAAATAGACCCCACATACCGGGTCCTGAACCAGCTCATCTGTTATGGTAGGTGGATGTCTGGGATCGGGTCTCCGCCCTCTCTGCAGGCCCTGATCTTTGAAGTACCCCTTTATGATATAGTAGACTGCCAGACAGAAGGCAAGGAAGATGATAATGCGCATGGTAACTAGGCCCTCCTTTTTGTCAGCCTGCCCTCCAGCTCGCGGACTGTAGGGCCATCTTCAGGGAGGTCGCCCAGTAACTCCGAGACTCTTTTACCCCACGGCCTGAGTATGAGGTCGGGGGCAAGCTCGGACCATGGGACCAGCACGAAGCGCCTGCTAGAAAGACGGGGATGTGGCACCTGGATCCCCTGATTGGAGCCTCTGATAAATACCCCATCCATGTAGAGCAAATCCAGATCAATGGGTCTGTCTCTACCTGCCGAGCGATCTCGCCCAAGGGACTTTTCGACTTCAGACAACTCGTAGACCAAGTCCCTCGGACCAAGGGCTGTCTCTATCTCTGCCACGCCATTTATAAACCATCGTGGTGTATCTATGTCCACAGGTTCGGTTTCGTACCAGCGAGAGCAACGAAGGACCTCAATATTTAGGTCTACAGACAGGATTTCAAGGGCCTTAGTACAGTTCTCACGTCTCTTTCCAAGGTTGGCCCCCAGACCTATGTAGGCCCTCTTCCAGGCTCGTGTCACAGGATTGCCTCAAGCCTCTGGATGACCTCTTGCATCTGATTTCTTGGCACAGTCAATGCCATACGTACATAGCCCTCCCCCGCATCACCAAAACCATTTCCGGGCGTACAGAGTACCCCTGCCTGTTCAAGGAGTAGCGCACTGAAGGCCTGGGACGTGTAGCCTCCAGGTACTCGGAGCCAGACATAAAATGTAGACTTGGGGAGAGGGGCATCGAAGCCCAGTGCCTGAAGGCCTGTAACCAAGGTATTCCTGCGCCGTGTGTATATATCCTGCATCTCACGGACACAGGACTGATCACTCTCAAGTGCTGCAATAGCGGCTTCCTGTATGGCCCCAAACTGTCCGGAGTCTATATTTGACTTCACCTGTTTCAGCGCAGCAATCATATCCGGGTTGCCAACAGCAAAGCCTATACGCCACCCGGTCATATTGTAGGTCTTTGACAGCGAATAAAACTCCACCCCTAGGCCTCTGGCCCCTGGGGTCTCAAGAAAACTAGGGGCACGGTATCCATCGTATGTCATCTCACTATAGGCAGCATCATGGCACACTATGATGCCGTGTCTCTCTGCAAAGTCCACTACCTTGGCAAAAAACTCCGGCGGGGCTGTTGCTGCAGTGGGATTGTTGGGATAATTGAGCCACAGAATCCTCGCCCTCTTCAGGACATCCCCTGGGATGGCATCGAGATCCGGGAGAAAATCGTTTTCAGCAGTCAATGGCAGGTAGTAAGTCTCACCGCCAGAAAACAAGGTGCCTATATGATAGACAGGATAAGCAGGTGTAGGTACCAAAACTACATCCCCAGGGTTTACAAAGGCAAGGGGGAAGTGTGCTATTCCTTCCTTTGATCCTATAAGGACAATTACCTCGCTTTCCGGGTCAAAGGAGAGGCCAAATCTCTTTTTGCACCAGTTGGCAGCCGCCTTACGGAGCGAGGCCCTGCCAAGAGAGGAGGGATAACGGTGATATCGGGCCTCCTGGACGGCTGCCATCATACGCTCTACTATAAACCTGGGCGTCGGGAGGTCCGGATCGCCTATACCCAGGTCTATGACGTCTACCCCCTTTGCCTGGACCTCGGTCTTTTTTCTATCGAGATCCACAAACAGATATGGCGGGAGCTGTTGTAATCTGTCAGATTTTTTGAAAGTCATAGGAGATGCCTCATCGTGAATAAATTCCTCTACAATCCCTCACTACATCCTTGATTCATGGCCATGATATATTCTTCTCAAAATCCCAAGACATCCTGCATATCATAGAAACCAGCAGGCTGTCTGACAACCCAGAGGGCTGCCCTCACCGCCCCTTTTGCAAACGTATCCCGGCTTGAGGCCCTGTGTACCAATTCGATACGTTCACCTGTACCGCCAAAGAGCACAGTGTGTTCACCAACTATATCTCCGGCCCGAATGGTCTGGATGCCGATCTCCTTCTTGCCCCGTTCACCAATCGAGCCATGCCTCTCAAATACCGCCACTTTCTCAAAATCCCTGCCCAGGGAGGCAGCAACTACCCTGCCCAACTGGAGGGCCGTGCCGCTTGGGGCATCCTTCTTCATCCTGTGATGTGCCTCAACAATTTCGACATCATAGTCATCCCCAAGGGCCTTGGCCGCGGTCTCAACCAGTTTATAAAGGAGATTGACTCCCACACTCATATTTGGAGCAAGTACACAGGGGAAGCCCTTTGCCAATTCCCTGATTTCCTTAAGTTCATCAGTAGTCAACCCAGTAGTACCTATTACTATGGGTTTTTTGTGGGAGGCCGCAGTACGTGCGTGTTCAAGGCTGGCCTTGCTTACGGTAAAATCTATAATAACATCACCCTGATCTATTATGGAATCAAGGCCATCCGCTATAGTTATTCCCTGTGGTGTGGACCCGGCAACCGTTCCTGCATCCTGCCCAACAGCAGGACTGCCCGGACGTTCAAACGCCGCGGCAAGAGCAATACCTTCGGTCTTATAGATCATATTGATAATACGGCCACCCATCCGGCCACCTGCACCAGCTACTATGGCTTGGACCATATCTCCTCCTTTCGTAAGTTCTCAATAGGTCTTGGCAACTTCGATGTAACCGATCACAGGGTGCTTCTTTTTCCAACATGCTCTCACCCTTTGTTTTCTAAGGTTTTTGCAGCATAGGACCCTTCCTGTTCTCCTCCGCTGCGCTCCGGAGCCAGGGTTTCCAATGCTGCAAAAACCAAGAAAACTACAGGGCTAACGCAAATCGTTTCCAAAAGAAGCACCCTGTAGTCGGTTACCAAAATGAAGCCTCTACTTATTGAGAAGTTACTTCCTTTCTTCCTATCAGGCTGTTAAGTTAGTCTATTAGGCTATAGGCTGTTAGTTGGATTTTTTAACCTAACAGGCTAATAGACTATGGCCTACAGCCTATCTTTTACACTAAATTGAGGTCCTGTAATACCCGTCTTAGCCGCTCCTTATTGGCATCACTCATGGGTGCCAGGGGAAGACGCACCTCGCCCGATGGAATCCTCCCCATCATTGCAAGAGCAGTCTTGGCCGGCACGGGATTTGTTTCATAGAAGAGGGCCTTAAAGAGCGGAAATAACTCGAAATGCAGTCTACGGGCCTCTGTGAGGTCGCCCTTCTCAAAAGCATTCATCATAGCGGCCATCTCTTTAGGCATCACATTTGATGCTACAGAGATGACTCCCTTGCCCCCAATTGCCAGAGTGGGGAAGGCAGTAAAGTCGTCTCCAGAGAGCACTGTAAAGTCCTTAGGACATGATTTGATCACATCTGCTACCTGCCTGAGGCTTCCTGTAGCCTCCTTGATCCCGACGATATATTCATTCTTGGCACAACGTGCCACTGTATCAGGAAGCATGTTTACTCCTGTACGCCCAGGCACATTGTAGAGTATCATGGGAAACTTGCATTCGTCTGCTACAGTCATAAAGTGCCGGTACAGCCCCTCTTGGCTAGGTTTGTTATAATAGGGTGTAATCACCAGAGCCGCATCTGCCCCAGCACTCTTTGCATGCATGGTAAGCATTATGGTCTCTTTTGTGGAATTAGAGCCTGTGCCGGCGACCACTGGTATGCGTCCGTCCACGACCCTTATGGTTGTCTCCACCACCTTCATGTGTTCTTCGTGGCTCAGGGTAGCTGACTCCCCAGTAGTGCCACATGGTACTATGCAGTGGGTCCCTGAATCTATGTGCCATTCGATAAGTGCCTTAAGGGCCTCCTCATCCAAGTCCCCGTCCTTGAAAGGAGTTATTATGGCAACAATTGCCCCACCGATCCGTTTTTTTTGTCTATTTCCTGTACCTTCTTCATTTTTGTCTATTTGGGTCCCGTTTGTCATAATAATTGACCTCCTTCTTGAGAAGTTACTAAAATATCACGCAAACTCGCCAAGACGCAAAATCTTTTTAATAACAATAGATTGCCTTTGCGAGCTTTGCGCCTTTGCGTGAGAAAAGGACTTTTTGCGAGAACATCATATCTGATGCAATTCGTTTTTATGTTTTGGGATGAATATTTATTTCCTGCTTAATAAGCTCAAAAATCTCCTTTGCCCGTGGATATTTCTTTATTTTTTTGACAGAGAATATGAGTTTCCCATCAAGATAGACATAGAAATGACCTCGGCCTGCCTCTACCGCCTCTACTTCTATCCCCTGCTCAGTTAACATCTTTTGGAGTATCTCTGCCTCCTGTCTATAACCAGCACAAACTCCACAAAATTCAATTCTTGCCCTGCTCATTCAATTATCTCCCTTTATAGCAAACAGGCTGTTATTAGAGAAATATCTTTTTCTTAAGGAAGAAATACACCCTATCCCCAATAAGTTGGAGCAGATTACATTCTGCGACTATGTACTGGATTCCTGTTTTTGAAGAAATGACGAGAAGTTACATCCAAACGTCATACCGGAGGAAACCGGAATCCATGCACCTTGCCCTGAGTTATTGAGAAGTTTACACCTAATCTAATTAGACACTACCAATATAATATATACCCAGATTATGCAACGGCCAAAGTTGTGGATATCTATTTTTGTAACCAGTCCTCGATTTCTGCACCCTGATATTCTTCCTGCTGGACTGTGAGGTCCAGATTGATGACAAGGCCTGAATGCTTTTTGACTTCACTGTCTTCTTTTAGCCTTAGGTGGTGCTCCCTGGCTGTCCAAACATCCTCCAATGCCTTTTTCAGGGCCTGCCCAATGGCATTGCTCCTGTCTATCTCGCCGGGCTCGAATTTTGGGACAATGCCATTTTCTGCAATCTCTTCAGTAAAGTGCGCAAGCTGTTTCATCTTTTCCATGGCCTGGTCCATGATTTTCCAGCCCGTGGATCCTTCTCTCTGAAAGACCCAGGAGGTGCGGAGGTGTTGCAACATTTCTGTATATTTTATAGTGACCTCTGCCTGCAAACTGTCCAGCAGTCCTCGAGGCAGTCCCATTTCTTCCCTAGGGAGGCCAGATGCCTCCTCAGGGCTCAACTTGTCCAATTTCCTTTGAAACTTTCTGGCGTGGATAGCCGATTCCCACGCCTCTCTCTCGAGGACTCGCCTGATATGGGGATCGTCCGCCTTTTCCGCCTCTCCGCCATAGTGGGGAATCAACCTCTCTTCATATTCGATGTAGGACCTGAGCATGGTGGCCCGGCTAGTTGGATCATAGGGGTAGAGAGCCGGCATGAAATTGGGTTCACCTCCGAGTCTGCCTATGATCATCCCCAGCCAGTGAAAATGCCACATCTCTTCCCTGGAAATGGATACCAGGCTCGCACCAAGGGGGGTATCTTCTCCTTCCATATAGCCGTGAACGAGATAACGTATGATTGCTGCATGTTCATCGGCAAGATCCCTGTTCAACCTGTCAATCAAGATCTGTTTCTCCATGGGTAAGCTCTCCTTATGGTTTTGTTCTGCTCTTATCAATAACCGGTTAATTTACTTTAAAAAATTTCTTTGAATTAACACCGCACACAGGGCACACATAATACTCTGTTTTTTCAAGGTCCTCATGCTATCCATGGCCTCTTGGTAGAGGTCCATTCTACCAATAATCATAAACCATCAAGATCTGTACCAGGATCAGA
>JALTHV010000169.1 GCA_027004315.1 Deltaproteobacteria bacterium | reverse complement strand
GGCCACAAAAATCAAAGTACAGGACTGGAATAATGAATTACAAAGAGACACTGAGACTTCCCAAGACCCGATTTTCAATGAAGGCGAATCTTGCTCAACGTGAACCCGAGATACTGAAGAGGTGGAAGGCCATGGACCTCTACGGATGCCTGAGGAGACAGGCCCAGGGACGTCCTCAGTTTATACTCCACGATGGACCTCCCTATGCCAATGGCCACATACACCTGGGTCATACGGTCAACAAGGTCTTAAAGGATATAATTATAAAGTCTCATCACATGATGGGCTTTGACACCCCATATATACCTGGCTGGGACTGCCATGGGCTGCCCATTGAGCACAATGTAGAGAAAGATCTGGGACACAAGAGACACAAGATGGACAGACTGGCCATCCGTAAGGCCTGTAGACGTTATGCAGAAAAATTTGTACGCATACAAAAAGAGGAGTTTTCCAGGCTGGGGGTATTGGGAGACTGGGACAATCCCTATCTCACCATGAACTATGGTTACGAAGCGGCCATCTGCAGGGAATTCTGCCGCATATTCATGGATGGGTATGTCATAAAGAGTAAAAAGCCTGTCTACTGGTGCCCCAACTGTGTGACTGCCCTGGCAGAGGCCGAGGTGGAATATAGCCCTCACAGGTCTCCATCTATTACAGTAAAGTTTGCGGCCGGAGATGAACTAACCCACTGGGTTGAGGGACGCTTTGGGAAACCGGCAGGTCCTGTCTCTGTACTCATCTGGACCACTACCCCATGGACACTGCCTGCCAATCTGGCAGTGGCCTTGCACCCTGACTATGAATATGTGGCCGCAGAGGTCAAAGGAGAGGTGTGGATTCTGGCAAAGGAGAGGCTTGCCCCTACCCTGGCCTCTGCCGGCCTTGAAGAAGGGGATGCCAAGGTCCTTGGCTCCTTCAGGGGTGGTGATATAGAGAGGATGCACGTAAGACACCCCTTTCTTGACAGAGAGAGCCTCCTTATCATCGCCCCTTATGTCACCCTGGATGCAGGGACCGGCTGTGTCCATACCGCCCCAGGCCATGGAGCCGATGATTACGAGAGCGGCATGAGATATGGCCTCGATATCTATTCCCCTGTAGACGACCATGGCAGGTTTACCTCAGAGGTAGGGGAATTTGCAGGTGAAGGTGTCTTTGACAGCAATGACAAGATCATCGAACTCTTAAGAGACAGAGGTGTTCTTGTGGCCTCTGAGACCATTGAACACAGCTATCCCCACTGCTGGCGCTGCAAGAAGCCAGTAATCTTTCGTGCAACTCCGCAGTGGTTTATCTCTATGGAGGCAAATAACCTGCGAAAGGAGGCACTGAGCGCCATAGAGACAGTGGATTGGATACCAGACTGGGGCAGAGAGCGTATCTATGGGATGGTAGATGCCAGGCCTGACTGGTGCATCTCCAGGCAGAGGGTGTGGGGTGTGCCGATAACAGTATTTGTCTGCGGGGACTGTGGAAGACCTATAATGAATCAGGCAATAGCAGATCGCCTGGTAGAGGTCTTTGAGAAAGAGGGCTCTGATAGCTGGTTTGTAAGAGATACAGAGGAATTCCTTCCCCCTGGGACCATGTGTCCAGGCTGTGGCAGCAAGAAGATACGCAAGGAAATCGATATACTGGATGTCTGGTTTGATTCTGGAGTGAGCCATGCAGCAGTCCTGGAGGCCAGGGAAGGGCTCTCCTCACCTGCCTCTATGTACCTGGAGGGGAGCGACCAGCACAGGGGTTGGTTCCAGAGTTCACTCCTCACCAGCGTGGCGACCAGGCATAAGGCACCCTATAGATCAGTGCTTACCCACGGCTTTGTCGTGGATGGGGAGGGCAAGAAGATGTCTAAGTCTGTAGGTAATGTCATCCTTTCAAAGGATATCATAAAGAAATATGGTGCAGAGGTCTTGAGGCTCTGGGTCTCGGCTGAAGACTATCAAGAGGATATAAAGATCTCTGATGAAATACTCCAGCGCCTGACAGAGGCATATAGAAAGATCAGAAACACTATCCGATATCTACTCAGCAATCTGTATGATTTTGATCCAGAGAAAGACTCT
Organism: Deltaproteobacteria bacterium; assembly: GCA_027004315.1. Classification (GTDB taxonomy): domain Bacteria; phylum Desulfobacterota; class Dissulfuribacteria; order Dissulfuribacterales; family UBA3076; genus JALTHG01. The sequence goes on along the minus strand of JALTHV010000169.1, from coordinate 1,327 downwards.
ATAGACATTGATCAACTAGAGGCCCTGGATCGCTGGGCCCTGGTGAGACTCGGGGAATTGACTGCCAAGGTCAGACAGGCCTATAATGACCTCAAATTCCATATCGTCTTTCACCAGATATATCAGTTCTGTACAGTAGATATGAGTTCTCTCTATCTGGATATCCTGAAGGACAGGCTCTATTGTGAGCACCCCGAAGGCCATCTGCGCAGGTCTGCCCAGACGGCCCTCTATCGTATTGTCCATGATATGCTGCTTCTTGTGGCCCCGATACTCTCCTTTACTGCTGAAGAGGCCTGGGGCCATCTTCCAGGTTCAGAGAACAAGAGCATCTTTCTGGTTGAACAACCCGATCCACCCTCTATTCCTGTAGACAGGTCCTTCACTGAGAAATGGGACCTCCTGTGGAAGATGCGGGGAGAGATCACAAAGGCCATGGAGGTCGCCAGAAAGGAGAGACGGATAGGACTCGCCCTGGATGCCCGGGTCCTGATACGGCCCCCAGAGGGCATGTCAGATTTCCTGAGAGAACATAGGGACCTCCTGAGAGATATTACCATAGTCTCTCAGCTGGATATCGAGGACCTCGATATAGGAGACGACCTGGTGTGGCAGAGTGATGAGATACAGGGATTTGCCGTCAAGGTAGTCCGTGCATTGGGTAAAAAGTGTGGGCGGTGCTGGACCTGGAGTGAAGATGTGGGCAGTAATCCTGCGTGGCCGGATGTATGTGGTAGATGCGCAGAGGTATTAAGGAATCTGGAGACCGAGTGACTAACTGGTCTTTTAGCGACTGGTGCCGTGGCTGGTCAAGGCCGTTTCTGCTCCCAGTGGCACGCCTCTTGGGGGGGCTGGGATTTTCTCCCAACATGGTCAGCGCCATAGGTCTCGTTGCCTATGCCACAAGCGGCCTAGTGCTTGGCCTTGGGTACCCAGTGGCTGCCGGCCTGGTGCTTGCCCTATTGGGGCCTTTAGATGCCGTTGACGGGCTCCTTGCCAGAGACCAGGGCCAGGTCAGTGCCTTTGGCGCCTTTTTTGACTCCACAGTAGACAGGTATGCCGAATTCTTCCTCTTCCTGGGCCTAATGGCATACTTGATGCTGTACAGGCAGGGAGGACTGATTGATGTCTCCCTGATACTCTGTGCCCTGACCGGTTCCCTCCTTGTGAGCTACACCAGGGCCAGGGCAGAGGCTATGGGTTTTGAGTGCAGGGTAGGTCTCCTCACCAGATTTGAACGCCTGCTTCTCTTTGATATAGGGCTTATCCTGGGATGGATCTATCCAATCCTGGTAATCCTGGCCATATTCACCCACATCACCGCGCT
>JALTHV010000168.1 GCA_027004315.1 Deltaproteobacteria bacterium | reverse complement strand
TAAAAAGCTATTATTATATTATGAGCCAGATTGTAGTTGGAATCTCAGATCTTAAGGTAAGCGGGAATATAGGTGATGTCCTGATCACTTACGCCCTTGGTTCATGTATTGGCGTTGCCGTTTATGACCCCTGCGTGAGGGTTGGAGGGCTTTTACACTTCATGCTTCCAGACTCATCGCTTGACGTTAATAGGGCAAAGAGAAACCCGGCAATGTTTGCCGATACAGGAATACCCCTCCTTTTTAAATCCTGTTACAGGCTAGGGGCCAAAAAGAAACGCATGATCGTAAAGGTTGCCGGCGGTGCCAGTATCATGGATGACAGGAACTGTTTCCGGATCGGTCAGAAGAATATAACCGCCTTGAGGAGGATGTTTTGGAGAAATAATGTCTTAATAGATGCCGAAGATACTGGCAAAAACTACAACCGTACTCTTGAACTGCATATCTCTGACGGTAAGGTCCTTGTCAAGGGCCCTGCTAATATCTTTAAGGAGTTATAGCTTATCCGGGGTTATTATGATCAGCGACAAGATCTTAAAATCCATTAATAATCTCCCTGCATTCCCGGCAACCATCCACAGGGTATCAGAGGTGATCAGAGATCCCAAATTTTCTATAGCCGATCTGGTCAGTGTCATTAAATATGATCAGTCAATAACGGCAAATATCCTCAGGATGTGCAACTCGCCATATTTTGGTATCAGGTACAATATAGCCACTCTGCATGAGGCAGTTGTCTACCTGGGGCGGAAAAACGTCCTCTATCTAGTCTATACGGCAGGGACCTCAAGGTTCTATGAGAAGGTCAGGGGATACTACCAGGGGGCAACCAGACTGTGGGAACATTCTGTTGGGGTGGCCCTGATGTCCCAGATCCTGGCCAAGAAGATCTATGATCGTGAAGATCCTGTAATTTTCACTGCAGGCCTGCTCCACGATATCGGGAAGGTTGTGCTGGGGGAATTTGTCAATGAGTCCTTTCAGGAGATCATGGCCCTTGTCTCGAATCATGGATATTCCTTTCTCGAGGCAGAAGAAGAGGTAATCGGCATCAATCATGCGGAACTTGGCGGAGAAATAGCTTCCCTCTGGAACTTTCCCGAGGAGATAAGAGACTCCATTATCTATCACCATCGGCCTGACTTGATGGAAGGAGGTGACGATAGCATCCCCTGGCTTATCTATCTTGCAGATCAGGCCTGTATGATGATGGGGATCGGTGGCGGTGCAGATGGCCTGGCCTATAGGGGATTGAAAGGAGTTATCAATAAATTTCGGCTTCGCCAGAGGGACCTCGAGGAAAGCATTGTCCTGCTCTTGAAAGACCTGGATAAGGCAAGAGAATTGCTCAATCTGGTGGAGAATGAAGAGGAGAATTGATTTAAGGAGTTTTACTATGTCTTTCAATGTACTGATTGTGGATGACTCGAGGGCAATGCGTGCCGTTATAAAAAAGACCATCTCAATGTCAGGCTTTAAGATGGATCAGTGTCTTGAGGCCGGAAACGGGAGAGAGGCGCTGGATGTACTGGCAAGGGATTGGGTGGATATAATCATATCAGACATAAACATGCCTGAAATGAATGGTCTGGAATTTCTAGGAGAGCTGAAGAAGGACAGCCTCCTTAAGGCAATTCCCGTTATTGTAATAAGCACTGAGGGTAGTGAGAGGCATGTCCAGGATGCATACGATCTGGGGGCAAGGGGCTTTATAAAGAAGCCTTTTTTGCCCGAAGAGATAAAAAAAGTCCTTTATGAGGTCTTAGGGGTAAATGATGAAGGAGAATATGGAGAGGATAGAGAAGACGATGACGTCATCGATTTTTGAGGTCTTTGAGAAGATGTTCTATATCTTTCTCGAGCCCCTGGATGCCGGTTCTAGATGTGATGAATATGATATGGAGGCTGCCATAGGTTTTGACGGTACCATGAGCGGTAACGTGAGGGTCCTGCTTTCCAGAGAAATAGTGATGGCCATGGTTCAAAATATGCTGGGGCTCAGGGGAGATGAGATCACCGTACAGGAGATGGAAGACTGCTCAAAGGAGGCAGTCAATATGGTCTGTGGAAATTTCCTGGGGAGGCTGGATAATAGGGAGGCATTTAATCTGTCTCTGCCAACATTTAAAGAGGGGCGACCCAGAGGCCTTGAATCAGGGAAAGATATATACAGGATGGATTTTGACTCTGATTATGGAAACATGGGCGTGATAGTGAGGATTCAGCCTTGAAAAAGATAAAGGTGCTCGTTGTTGACGATTCCGCTATTGTGAGAAAGATATTTTCTGAGGAACTCTCAAGATTTCCCGATATCGAGGTAGTGGGAACGGCCCCTGACCCCTATGTTGCCAGGGATAAGATCATAAGACTTGAACCAGATGTGATTACTCTGGATATCGAGATGCCGAGGATGGATGGCCTTACGTTTCTCAAGAAGCTGATGAGATACTATCCGTTGCCAGTGATCATAGTCAGCTCCCTGACGCCAAGGGGTGGAAAGTTGACCTTAGAGGCCCTGGATATCGGGGCAGTGGAGGTCATCGCAAAGCCTGGGAGTTCCTATACGGTCGGGGATATGACCAACCAACTGGCAGAAAAGATCAGGGCCGCATCAGAGATAAAAATAGTAAAGAAGGTCCCGGGCAGTCAACCGGATCCAGTTGCCTCTGAGCCGATAAGGGCCCTTCCAAAGACCTCTAATAAGGTGATTGCAATTGGTGCCTCTACAGGTGGGACAGAGGCGCTGAAGAATGTCCTGTCCAGGATGCCTTCTAACTCACCTGGGATAGTCGTGGTGCAACATATGCCGGCCAAGTTTACGACGGTATTTGCAGAGAGGCTGAATGGTATCTGCCAGGTTACGGTGAGGGAGGCCAGGGATAATGATAGTGTGAATCCGGGGACCGCACTGATTGCCCCGGGAAACTACCACATGATCCTGAGGAGGAGTGGTGCCAGATACTATGTCCAGGTCAAGACTGGTCCAATGGTCCACCATCAGCGCCCTGCAGTTGACGTGCTGTTTAAGTCAACTGCCCAGTATGCAGGCCCTAATTCAATCGGCGTCATACTCACCGGTATGGGGGCAGACGGGGCAGAAGGGCTCTTAGAGATGAAGCAGGCCGGGGCAAAGACAATTGCCCAGGATGAAAAGACATGTGTTGTCTTTGGAATGCCGAAGGAGGCAATAAAGATGGGTGCAGTAGACAAGGTGGTACCCCTGGATCGGGTTGCGCAAGAGATAATGAGGATGGTGTAGATAGGTTGTTTAGGCTGAAGGCTGAAGGTATTTAGGCTGAAGGTACAAAGGCTAACAGCCTACAGCCTAAAAGGCTAACAGTCTACAGCCTAAAAGGCTAACAGCCTACAGCCTAAAAGGCTAACAGGATGGTGTGAATTATGGA
>JALTHV010000167.1 GCA_027004315.1 Deltaproteobacteria bacterium | reverse complement strand
AAAGCTCAAAGCTGTTAAGTTGGCCTATGTTCAGCGAAGCTAAAGATCATATCATAGATTGAGAGGATAAGTAAGGCTTGACGATGAGCTATGGAGTCATTTAATCTGTAGGTAGCTGCTCACCATTTATAGACTATTCAGACACATTAGGTAATAATTATGCCACAAAAACGCGTTTTGGTCCTTCTGGCACCAGGTTTTGAGGAACTTGAGGCAGTAACTATCATCGATATCTTGAGGAGGGCAGGGCTTGAGGTGATAACTGCCGGGACGACTTCAGGACCGATCAGTTCTGCCCGCAATATCAGGATTCTTCCTGACACGTCATTGGATAAGTTGTCAGATGAGGTCTTTGACCTGATAGCACTCCCGGGTGGTGTAGATGGAACAGAAAATCTTGCAAAAGATCCAAGGGTAATAGAGATGCTTCGAAGGCAGATAGATTCTGGAAGGCTCCTTGGGGCCATATGTGCTGCTCCAACCATCCTTGAGCGTCACGGTCTTGTCCAGGGGAAAGACATTACATGCCACCCAACATGCCATGATGCAATACATCAGGCCAGGCTTTCAGGAGACCGGGTAGTCCAGGACGGGTACCTGGTGACCAGCCAAGGCCCTGGTACTGCCATTGAATTCGCCTATAAACTCGTTGAGTTACTCATAGGAAGAGATAAGGTAGCTGAAATAAACAGGGGGGTATTAGCCCGAATTGACTGACAGTTTTGTCAGAAGGCCCTCATGACAAAGAAAAAAAAATCCCAAAGAACTCCGATCAAGAGTTCTGTCCCGGTGCTCGACAAAAGGTCAAAAGATCTTGCCCCGATAGGAATTGCCCGGCCCATTCAACAATATCTTGGTGAGATCAGTCAATATCCCTTGCTGAGCAGGAAGGAAGAGGAGACCCTCACCAAGGCCTATTATGAGAGCAGGGATCCACGACTGGCCTCCAAAATCGTGACTGCAAACCTGAGGCTGGTAGTAAAAATAGCCCTGGATTTCCAAAAATTCTGGATGCAGAATTTTTTTGACCTCGTTCAGGAGGGAAATATTGGGTTGATACAGGCAGTAAAGAAATTTGACCCATACAAGGGTGTAAAATTTTCCTACTATTCCTCTTTCTGGATAAAGGCCTACATATTGAAATTTATTATGGATAACTGGCGATTAGTAAAAATAGGGACCACTCAGGTCCAGCGCAAGCTCTTTTATAACCTTCATAAAGAGAAGGATCGTCTCTATGCCCTGGGTTTTGATCCAGTGCCCAAACTCATATCTGACCGCCTCAATGTCTCGGAAAAAGAGGTGATAGACATGGAGCAGCGCATGGGGTCATGGGAGGTCTCCCTGGACGCCCCGGTTAAAGAAGACTCTGAAAATAAATACATAGATTTTTTTGTCAGTGGCGAGACCTCGCTCGAGTCCAAAATTGCCAGAAAAGAGATAGCTACTCATATCAAGGGACATCTTGAGGCCTTTAAGGACCAGCTTAAGGGAAAAGAACGGGTCATATTTATGGAACGAATGTTGGCTGAAGATCCCAAGACCCTCCAGGAACTCGGAGATCTCTTTGGCGTCTCGAGAGAAAGGGTAAGGCAGATAGAGGTCAGGCTAAAAAAGAAACTGCGAAAATTTTTCTTAAAGAGGATCCCAGATGTTGAATCCTATCCGGAGGGAGTCAAAGAGACATGAATACAGGTCCCACTCGTCTTTATATCAGGCCTTTTCTCGTCCTAATTGTTGTCCTGCTCCTGCCTGCTCCCCATGCCATAGCCAGGACGACTCCTTCCCGTGGCATGGCCTATGCTTATTATCTCCAGGCACTGGAGAGAGAGTCATCTGGCAGGTTCGCAGACGCCTCGATTTCCTTAAAAAAGGCCCTGGACTTTGATCCAAAATCCGCGGCCATACTCGATGAATTGGCCCATGTAGCCATCCATATGGATAATCTGAAAGAGGCAGAGCAATGGGCCAAACAGGCAATAGAGCTTGACCCTGGAGACCAGGACAGGAAGATATTCCTTGCCCGGATCTATGCAAACGAAAACTATGTAGCCAAGGCATTAGACCTCCTGAAGGAGGTGCTGAATAAGGATCCTGACAACCAGGAGGCCCTGCTCTTGATGGGTGCTATATATAGCCAGTCCAAGGACTTCCAGAGGGCTGCTGAGGTCCTGGAAAAGGCCGCTAAGCTGGGAGGACGGCGATCCTTTATGGCACATTGTTATCTGGGGAGGATATATAGGGATACAGGGGATCTCTCAAGGGCAGAAAGACATCTGAAGGAGGCGCTAAAGCTAAATCCTAGCTTTGTAATGATATATCTCGATCTGGCCGATGTCTATAATAAAGAAGGAAAGACAGACAAGGCCATAGAGTCATACAAGGCCATCCTTGCCCAGCAACCATATAATTTTAAGGTCCGAGAGCAACTCCTGATGCTATTAATTAAAGAGAAACGGGTCGACGAGGCACTCTCAGAGTTCCATCAGTTCAAGAATATCATCCAGAACGACCCTGTAGTAGGGCTGAGGGTTGCGGTATTGTGTCTTCAGTTCAAGAGATATGATGATGCACTGGCCATCCTCAAAGAGATAGCCCGTGCCTATCCAGGCCAGGGACGGATCCAATTCGACATAGCTATTGCCTATGAACAAAAGGGCGATATCAATGCGGCCATAGAGGTACTTAAATCCATACAGACCGAAGATGATGAACTCGCTGTGGAAGTGAAGTCTCGTCTGGCACGTCTGCTTGAAGAAAAAGGACAAGTCAATCAGGCAATAAAACTCCTTGAGCAGGGCCTGAAAGACCGTCCTTACACGAAACAGTGGATAATTGCCCTTGCCGATATCTATGAATCAGTAAACAGGATCTCAGACTCCGAAAAGATCATTCGTAAGGCCCTCGACAGGACTCCTGACGATAAGGATCTCCTGCTCCATCTTGCCATGCTTTTGGATAAAGAGGGACGAAGGGATGAGGCCATAGATTCTGCAAAAAAGGTCCTCAAAATAGATAGGGACAATGTCCAGGCCCTTAACTTTTTGGGATATAGCTATGCGGAAGAGGGAATCAACCTAGATAAGGCCGAAGACTTGATAAAAAAGGCCCTCACTATACAGCCAGACGATCCATATATAATGGATAGCCTGGGATGGGTATACTATAAGCAGGGCAAGATAGACAAGGCCCTCTTCTATCTTGAAAAGGCGCATAACTCTATTGTTAAGGATCCAATTATAACTGAGCATCTTGGAGATGCATATATGGCCAAGGGGAATTTTCATAAGGCATTACATACCTATCAAGAGGCCATTAAACAGACAAGGCAGCCAAAAGACAGACTGAAACTGCAGAGAAAGATACTAAAGGCCCGGAAGGCCCTTTGATCTTTTTCTGAGCTAGTTCCTTGACTTATGGCATATAAT
>JALTHV010000166.1 GCA_027004315.1 Deltaproteobacteria bacterium | reverse complement strand
TCCTTAATTACAGGCTGATATATCAACTCCGAAACTTGAGTTAATTAAAAATCACTGATAAGCTGAATTATGATTAGGATGTAACGATAACAGGCGTAGCCATGAGCCGTCACGATATGCTATTCCCCGAAATCCCTTGCCGATTCGAAAACTGTAAAGTTTGCTACCGTCTGGCCCTTTTTGTGATAGAATAACTTCCCACTTTAGACCATAATCTGAATATACCTGCTGCCATGTCATATTTGCCAATTTTCGCAAAGTATTGAGGGCGTTGTGCTGATCGCTTCTGGACAGATTAAAAAGCAAGCGTTGAAAAACAGGATTGTTCAAATCTAAACGTATGTATCGATGTATTTTCTGACTCATCATTTGATCCGGGCTTCTAATTCCTCAAAGTTTGTATCCTTTGGCGGATTTTTCTCTGCCCAGGCAATTGCTTCGTTGAGTTTGGTTTGGACGTCCGGCATGTGAAGCCACCTTTCATTATCGGGAATGAATCGCCCAACTTTGACAATCCAAACGCCTGTGTCGATTTCATCCAACATTACGGTTTGACCTGCGAATTTTTTGCCGAGGGAGATCTGCCCGCTACTGCCGACTGTCTTTATAGTGTTCATAAGCCCTCCCAAAATTAATATTGTATTTTACGATAGCACGAATGCATGATAAGTCAAGAAAGATGTAGAAGCAGAGGGGTCAGAGGTGGGTCAAAATTTGAGCATAATACTGGTGGGTCAATTCCTATGAGCGGTGAAGGAAAAAATCTTTGATCGTCACCGATAACGGCTACTACAGCCAGAAGAACATGATGGAATTCGCCTTGCGCAATGTGAAATTGAGTAGGACCCGTACTTGACTCAACTACCATCTTTGTGCTACATCTTTCATATTATGAGCCCGGTTTCATTCCCGAACAAAATCCCTTGTCAGGTATGTCACATGCTGCCTCCTTTTTTTAAAAAAGGAGGCTTTTTTTTGGCATGAAATGCCTCAATGCCCGCCATATATTGGGGATATCTACCCTTTCGCCAGGAGAGATCTCTCTCATTTTGGATACCGCTGAGTCGCTCAAGGAAATCCTCGATAGACCTATTAAGAAGGTGCCCCTCCTTCGCGGCAAGACCGTGGTCCACCTCTTTTTTGAACCGAGTACGCGGACCCGCCTGTCATTCGAGCTGGCGGCCAAGAGACTGGGTGCAGATACCCTGGGGATCTCAGCAGGCGCAAGTAGTGTCAAAAAGGGAGAGACCCTCATTGACACGGCACGAAATATTGAGGCCATGAGGCCTGATGTCATAGTCATACGTCACCCCTATTCAGGCACTCCCCATCTGCTCACAAAGTATATAAGTTCCACTGTGATCAACGCAGGGGATGGCATAAACGAGCATCCTTCCCAGGCCCTGCTGGATGCCTTTACCGTGAGAGAACACCTGGGCCATATTAAGGGGTTAAAAATTGCCATACTGGGAGACATTGCCCATAGCAGGGTGGCCCATTCAGATATATTGGCATTTACCAAGATGGGTGCCGAGGTAGTGGTCTCAGGGCCTGCTACTTTGCTCCCGCCGCGACAGACCGAAGTCCTTGGGGCAAGAGTAGCCTTGAGGGTAGAAGAGGCCCTGGAGGATGCAGATGCAATAATAGCCCTGAGGATACAGAGGGAACGACAGGGCCGGAGCCTTGTACCTTCCAAAAGGGAATATGCAAGGTTCTTTGGCCTTGGTCCTGAAAAGGTCCGCCTGGCAAGGCCTGGGGTCCTGATCATGCATCCCGGTCCCATCAACCGTGGAGTAGAGATGGCACCAGAGGTAGCGGATGGACCCTATTCTGTGATCCTGGACCAGGTAACAAATGGAGTGGCCGTGAGGATGGCCCTGTTAGCCCTGCTCTTTAAAAAATCGTAACGGGTTACATTCCCCCCGGCCGGCGACGTAAACAGTTCAACAGGAGGGGGTGTGAACGGTTACCTGTGAACGGTTACAAAAAATCTGCATAGAGAAGGCCAGAAGAGATCACAATATATGATGAGACCACTATTGTTTACTAATGCGAGGATAATAGACCCGAGCCAGGACTGGGACTTTTCTGGCGAGCTCCTGGTAAAAGATGGGGTCATAGGGGCTGCCGGTCAGTCCCTTGAAGCCCCTCAAGATGCCCGGGTCATTGATCTTGAAGGGAAGTGGCTTGTGCCAGGGCTTATAGACATGCACGTACACCTGCGGGAACCTGGAGAGGAATATAAAGAGACTATTGAAACGGGTACTGCTGCTGCTGTTGCAGGCGGCTTTACCGCAGTGGCATGTATGCCTAATACCCGACCTGTCAACGATTCTGCCGGGGTTACCCAATTTATACTGGAAAAGGCCAGGAGGGCTGCAAAGGCCAGGGTCTTTCCCATCGCAGCAATTACATTGGGGCAAAAGGGAGAGCAATTGACCGAGTTCGGAGATCTCCTGAGTGCCGGGGCAGTGGCCTTTTCAGATGACGGTCTGCCCGTGAGAAATGCAAGGGTGATGCGTCATGCCCTTGAATATGTCCGAAATTTTGATGCCCTGATCATATCTCACTCTGAGGAACCGGAGCTCTCCAGGGGAGGGCTGATGAATGAAGGCAGGGTATCTGTCTCTCTGGGACTTAAGGGGATCCCTGCAGCGGCTGAGGAGGTTGCTGTATTCAGGGACGTGGCCTTGGCCGAGCTGACTGGAGGCCGTCTCCATATTGCCCATGTGAGTACAAGGGGTTCGGTTGAGATAGTCCGCCGGGCCAAGGCCAGAGGCGTAGCAATTACTGCAGAGACTGCACCTCACTACTTCAGCCTTACAGAGGAGGCGGTGATTGGCTACAACACCTCTGCCAAGATGTATCCACCTCTCCGCACAGAGGAAGACAGGATGGCGATTATTGAGGGCCTGAAGGATGGCACTATAGATGCTATTGCAACAGACCACGCCCCCCATAGCGTAATCGAAAAGGAATGCGAGTTTCAACTGGCTGCAAATGGCATTATAGGCCTCGAGACCTCTGTAGCACTCTCTTTGAATCTCGTAAGATCCGGCTATATCTCAGCGTCTCAACTGATCAGATGCATGTCATCTTCTCCATCCCGGATCCTGGGCGTGCCAGGTGGAAGCCTTGCAACCGGGGATCCTGCAGATATATCTATCATAGATCCAGAGGTAGTCTTCACGTTGACCCGTGAGTCTCTCCACTCTATGAGTCACAATAGTCCGTTTCTAGGAGAGACCCTCCAGGGCAAGGCCATTCTCACCCTCATTGATGGCCGTCCGGTATATGATCCCGAAGGTAACTGTTCGCATCCCCCTGGTCAGCAGTAGCCTTTTGAAGGGTTTCAGTGCGGATTAATAGGCAGAGTGCCCTGATTTTGTGCATCAAGCGATGCTCCTGAAACCCTTCAAAATGTTACTGCTGACCAGGGACGTGGACGGTTGTAACAGGAGGGGGTGTGAACAGTTACTCCTGAAGGAATAGCCTTCCCGTATTAGCTATCCGGTTGTCCTGACGGATAACGCTCAATATTCCACTCCAGCCTGTCGATAAGTAGGCTGGAGGTGTTACATGAGAGCTGAATATCTTGAAGGCCCGGTTATCTCCAGACCCAATATCCTGATAGTTGATGATGACCAGAGTATAAGGGAGTTTTTGGAAATACTTCTTGGTAAAGAAGGTTACTGCGTATGCTCTGCAGCAAGCGGAGAAGACGCCATCCAGCTCATGGGGCAGAAAGACGTATCTCTGGTTATAACTGACGTGAGGATGCCAGGGATAGATGGAGTAACCCTACTCAAAAAAATCAAGGCCAAGTGTCCAGATATCCCTGTAATACTCATTACTGCCTTTGCCTCCATGGACTCCGCGGTGGCGGCAATGAAAGAAGGGGCCTGGGATTACCTCACCAAACCCTTTCGGATAGAGGAGATAAGAGAGGTTGTGGCAAAGGCCCTTGAAAAGAGACCAAAGCCCCAGTCTCTGAGCAGAGATCCCACTAATAAGGTCTGTAGGCTTGATAATATGTTGAGCAAGAGCCCGGCTATGCTCAAAATATTTCAGCTAATACCCAGGATAGCATCCAGTCCTTCCAGTGTACTCATCTCCGGAGAGAGTGGTACAGGGAAAGAGCTTGTCGCTCGATCTATTCATAACCTTGGTGTCCGCAGAGACAGGCCCTTTGTAATTGTGAACTGCGCAGGCATTCCGGAGACCCTTCTCGAGAGCGAGATGTTTGGACATACCAAGGGTGCCTTTACAGGTGCTAATCACAAGAAACCCGGTCTCTTTGCCAGGGCCGACCAGGGGACCATTTTTCTTGACGAAATTGGAGAACTGCCTATGACCCTCCAGGTAAAGTTGCTGAGGGTAGTGCAGGAGAAGACCTTTACGCCCCTTGGAACTACTGAAGAGGCCCGGGTAGATGTACGGATAGTAGCGGCTACTAACCGTAATCTGGAAAAAGAGGTAATGGCCGGCAACTTCAGGGAGGACCTATATTACAGGCTGGACGTAATCCAGATCCGTATGCCCCCATTGAGAGAACGTCCAGAAGATATCCCCATCCTGGTCCAGTATTTTCTGGATAAGTATTCCAAAGAACAGAACAAGTCGGTACAGGGTATATCCAGTTATGCCATGAAGGCCTTACAGCAATATCCGTTTCCAGGAAATGTGAGAGAGCTGGAGAATATTATTGAAAGGAGCGTGGCCCTCTCCACATCAAATCTCCTGCTCCCTGAAAGCCTATCTCTTGCTAAATTTAAGGAGCAGAAGACCTCCGGGATGGACCTCGCTTCTTTTGAGCCAAGACTGGGGCCTGAAGGTTGTGATCTGGACAAATTTCTTGGCCAGATAGAAAAAAAACTCCTCTCAATGGCCCTTGAAAGGACAAATGGGGTAAAGACCGAGGCCGCTCACCTCCTTGGCCTCAATTTCAGATCTTTTAGATATCGTCTGGCCAAATATGACCTCTAACGACCCGGATAGATGGCTCTTTTACTGGATAACTACAGGCCGCCTGGCCATCCTGCTCTGCGGCGCCTATCTGCTATCCAGCCACTTTGCTGATGCCTCCAAGGAGGCAATCCGGCTGTCTCTGGTCCTGGGAGGGGCAATCCTTCTCACCATCATCTATATTGTATGGTACAGAAAGAGGGGTCTAAAGAGAGGTCTTCTCTATACCCAGACTATACTGGATGTCATCCTGGTAAATTTTGCCGTGTTCTGGACTGGTGGAGTTGGCAGTCCCTTTGTCCTCCTGTATCCGCTCGCCATCATTACCTCATGTCTCCTTGGGAAGAAAAAAGGGGGCACTATATCGGCCCTCCTGAGTACAGTCAGCTATGCGGTTCTCTGTTGGATCGGCGGGAGGCAGGGAAACAGTATGGTTGATGCCGCCTATAGATTTTTTATCAACATGGCGGCCTTTAACCTTATTGCAGTCTTGGGGATTATACTTGCACGGCGTCTTCAACATACAGAAAGAGAGTTGTCTGTGGCAAGGGTTGATCTGTGCCGCATAGAGGAAATCCAACGTCACCTTACAAACAGCATCCAGTCAGGCCTGATTGCAGTAAATGAGAGAGAAGAAATAATCTTTTTTAATCAAGCGGCTGTCAAAATCCTGGGACAAAAAATTAATAATGGATATGGTCGGTCTCTGGGGGAACTTTGGCCTGCAGGGGCAGAGTTGCTAAAAGAATTCAGGGTCAGTGGACAGAGTAAGCGGCAGGAAATAGGCCATACAGATCCCCATAATCCATCTAAATTGCTTGGGATAACCATCTTTCCATTAAGAGATTGCCAGGGGCAATATCTTGGCTATGGAATAATCTTTCAAGACATCACAGAGATAAAGGCAAGGGAAGAGTGCCTTCAACGCATGGACCGTCTGGCTGCCTTGGGGGAAATGGCCGCAGGGCTTGCCCATGAGATAAGAAACCCTCTGGCTTCTCTATCCGGGGCCGTCCAGTTTCTGGAAGAGACAGCACAGTTAGAGCCTGAAGAAAAACGACTCTTACAGATTATTGAGAGAGAGAGCGGCCACCTGAACGATATTACAAGTACCTTTCTGCTCTATGCAAGACCAGAGATGAAAAAGATCCAGGACATATCACTGCTGGGGGAGATAGAATCCATCCTGGCCCTGATAAGGCAGAGGAAGGGACTCCCTGAGGCCGATCTCAAGATAGATGTCCCGGGCAATTTCCATCTCCATGTAGATCCAGCTCAATTTAGACAGGTCCTTCTAAATCTCCTCCTTAATGCCTACCAGGCCTTGCCGGATACGGGTGGCAAGATATCAGTCGAGGCAAGAGAAGAGGGAAATCAACTGGTCCTCAAGTTCTCAGACAATGGAAAGGGCATAAAGACTGATGACCTTTCAAGGGTATTTAATCCCTTTTTTACTACCCGCCCGGATGGGACAGGACTGGGTCTCTCCATAGTCCATCGGCTTATACACGAATGGAAAGGTGATATCGCTGTGGATTCTTTTCAAGGTAAAGGTTCAACCTTTACCTTGCGACTTCCTAGAGATATAAATTAAAATAGAGGCTCAAAATATAGCGAAGCGACTTTGTAGTCATGGCGACCTGTACTTCTCTGCCTTCGAGATCCAGACATTCTTGTGTCGGCCTTGTCTCTTTGCGAGCTTTGTGCCTTGGCCTGAGAAAAAGACTTTTATAAATAGGCGAAGCTGATGCAACCAACCCGGTCACAAAAGGCCCAAATAGAACGGCTTAAGAGTCAGGATGGTGAGGGAGTAATACTGCTCAAGAGCTTCGGCGATTGGACGATTGATGCCCTTCGGGATGCCGCCGATACGCTGGAGAAGTTTTCCAGGGTAAACCGAAATGTATCCATTCAATGGGATGTATCTGATGTTGGGCGTGTTGATTCGGCAGGCATGATGCTTTTTATCCGCTATTACGATTTGCTGAAATCAAACGGGTGCTCCATCAAAGTCGTCGGGGTGAAGAGTGAACATGAAAAGATGTACAGATTGCTGCGCAGGTATGCACCCGGAGATTTCGGGGGCAGACCTGCTCTTTTCTCCCGCTTCCTGAGGCCATTAAATGGTATCGGCAGGAGCTTCGTGGCATTTTTACTGGATATAACGGCATTTCTCTCTTTTATTGGCGAAAATTTTGTAGATTTGATCTCTTCATTACTGCACCCGCGCTCCATCCGTTTTGGCGCAATCGTGAAGAATATTGAAGAGGCCGGTGTGCGCGCAATGCCCATCGTGACCCTGACCAGTTTCCTGATAGGTGTGGTGATCGCCTACCAGGGGGCAGTGCAGCTCGAAAAATTTGGCGCCAATATCTTCATTGTGGACATGATCGGTCTTTCAATCACCAGAGAACTTGCTCCACTGATTACGGCTATAGTAGTAGCCGGCCGAACCGGTTCCTCATATACCGCCCAACTCGGCGTGATGAAGATCACTGAAGAGATTGACGCCATGCGCACCATGGGATTTGATCCCCATCGTTTTCTGGTGTTGCCGCGCATCATGGCCCTTATGATAGTCCTGCCGCTGATGATCTTTTTTTCCGACATAATCGGTATTGCTGCCGGCATGTTTATCTCTCATATTCATCTCCATATATCTTATGCCGAATTTCTCCACCGGCTGCAGGATGTCCTTGAGGTAAGGCACTTCTGGATCGGTATCTGTAAAGGGCCTTTTTTCGCCTGGCTTATCGCCGCTGTCGGCTGTTTCCGCGGCCTTCAGGTCTCGAAAAATACAGAGAGTATAGGACGATATACCACCATCAGTGTCGTGAACTCCATTTTCCTGGTGATCGCCTGTGACGCGTTCTTTTCAGTATTACTCACGGAGCTTGGCATTTGAGTGACACCATTATCACAGTATCGGATGTGGTGACCCAATTCGGCAAAAACAGGGTCCATGACGGCATCAGCCTGAGTGTACGCCAAGGGGAAATCTATGGGCTTCTTGGTGGCAGCGGGTCGGGGAAATCGAGTCTGCTCAAGGAAATGATCATGCTACTGCGTCCGCAATCCGGGGAGATCAAGGTCCTCGGTCAAGACCTTTCGAGGATCAGCCGGAGTAGTGCCGCTACCCTGCGGCACCACTGGGGTGTACTTTTCCAGGCAGGCGCCCTCTATTCTTCACTCACGGTTGAGGAAAATGTCGGGATAAAGCTCCGTGAGTATACCGATCTCCCATTGAGACTGATCCAGTATATTGTGCGGATGAAGATTAAGATGGTTGGTCTTCCTGAAGAGGCTGCTGCGCTCTATCCATCTGAACTGAGTGGCGGCATGGTCAAACGGGCGGCCCTGGCGCGGGCGCTGGCCATGGATCCTGAGCTGTTGTTCCTTGATGAACCGACTTCAGGGTTGGATCCTGTCGGCGCGGAGGCCTTTGATAATTTGATTCTTGAACTACGGGAGATCCTTGGTTTAACTGTCGTGATGGTTACCCATGATCTTGATTCCATCTGGACTATAGTTGATCGTTTTTCCGTACTGGGCGAAAAGAAAGTGATCGCAGAAGGAACTCTTAACGAAGTTATAGAAAATCCCCACCCCATTGTCAGACAATTCTTCAGAGGCGCACGGGGAGGGATACGGAGCCGGGATGGAAAGCAGAATTAATTATACGATTGTCGGACTGTTTGTTGTCCTGCTGTTGACAGGGATGATGACCTTTGCTTACTGGTTGATGAAATACGGCGGCAACCAGAAATATGACCACTACTATGTCTATATGTCGGAATCCGTAGCAGGGCTAAGCCCTGATGCCTCTGTTAAATTCAGGGGTGTTGATGTCGGCACTGTTGAGCATATAGGTATAAATCCAAAAAATCCCGAGGAGGTGAAACTCCTTTTAAAAATCAGACACGGAACCCCTATTAAGGTGGACACCAAGGCAAAACTCGAGTCTTTCGGGATAACAGGTCTGACCTTTATAGAACTTACAGGGAGCAGCAAAGACGCTCCACTGCTTCAAAAGACAGGCGATAAGATTCCTGTCATCCCGGAAAGCCCTTCAACCTTTAGTAAGATAGATAAATCTCTCGAGCTGCTCGCTGAAAAATCCTCCCTGGCCCTGGACAAATTTGACCGGCTTCTCAGTGAAGAGAACCTGGACAATATTGCAGCTATACTCTTGGAGACAAAGATGCTCACCAGAGATATGAGGAGGCAACTGCAGGGGTTCCAGGACCTTGTGGATAACGGTGTTACCATGGAGAAACGCATGACTGAGGCCTCTGGGAGGCTTGAGGATGCCTCTGTCAGTGTGAAGAAAATGGCTGACAGTCTTGAGAAGAACTATGCCGACGTTGGCCGTAACATGAGCCGGGATGCACGGCAGACTTTTGAATCCTTGAATCAGTTACTTTACGAATTGGATATCCTGACAGAAGATCTGCAGGAAACGATCCGGGATATTAAGGCCAGCCCAAGTGACCTGCTGTTCAAACACAGCCGGCCGAGGCCTGGACCTGGGGAGAAAGGATATCATGAAAAATAGTCTCTTTATGATCTTGGCCTTGCTTTGTCTGCTCGCCGGTTGCGTGACCAGAAGCGTCCCTCCTGCCCATATCTACACAATATCGCCTGAATGGGGCGACAACAGGGCCCTGGCGAAAGGAGTAAAGAGATGCCCACTTATCATTAAACTGGCCCCGGTCCGTGGGACGCGGGCCCTTTACGGCACCAAAATCCTCTATACCGACGCACAGTATAGCCAGGACAGCTATGCCTACAGCCGCTGGAGTGATGCTCCGGTCAGATTGCTGCAAATACTCTTCCAGGCTGCACTGGAAAAAAGCGGCCGGTTTAGGGCCGTGGTCCCACCCACATCCGCGTCAGAAGCCGATTTGCTCTTAGAAAGCACTCTGTATGACTTCAGCCACCATATCAATAATGACGGGACTTCTGATGGAGTTGTCAGGGTACGTTTTTATCTCATAGACAATAGAAAAAAAACGGTAATGGCTACAAAGGAATTTGTCTCCAGAGTACCGGCCTTATCCTGCAATGCCAAAGGCGCAGTAGCCGCGCTCAACAAGGCGGCGACAAATGTTGCCCATGACCTTGCCTCCTGGCTTGCCGATTCCGGCAGGCCTTAATCCATATTATCCTGAAAGTCGGATAAAGCGTACACTATAACTATTATTTTCGTTGTATTCGGAATGCAT
>JALTHV010000165.1 GCA_027004315.1 Deltaproteobacteria bacterium | reverse complement strand
AGCTATTTTAATAATGTGGGAGAGACACAAAATGGCTTGCATACTGGTAGTTGATGACGAACCTAAGATCCGACATATCCTGAAGATCATGCTGGGCCTTAAGGGACATAATGTAGATGAGGCCCAGGACGGTGAATCGGCCCTGGAAATGATCCAGGCAACGGCCTATGATCTGGTCATATCAGATATACGGATGCCCAAAATGGATGGGTTTGCCTTGCTTGAACGTATTCAGGCAATGGAAGTCCCATGTCCTGTAATTATTATCACTGCATATGCAACTGTTGACTCGGCCGTTGAGGCCATGAAGAAAGGGGCAGTGGACTATATCACTAAACCATTCGAGGAGTCACGACTGATCCTGACCGTCGAAAAGGCCCTGGGTATATCGAAGATCCTGGCTGAAAACAGGGAACTCAAGGAAGAATTGAACAGGTCCTCCGGGGATACTGATCTGATATGTGTATCTAAGGCCATGAAGAATCTCTTGGAAATGGCCCGGAGAGTGGCTGCAAAGGCAGATACAACGGTCCTGCTTGTAGGCGAATCGGGTACAGGTAAAGAAGTGGTGGCAAAATTCATTCATCAAAATAGCCCGAGAGCTCAGAGACGTTTCGTAGCAGTCAACTGTGCCTCAGTTACAGCAAGTCTGGTAGAGAGCATACTGTTCGGCCATGAAAGAGGGGCCTTTACCGGGGCAGACAGACGTAAGCAGGGATTCTTTGAATATTCAAATAAAGGGACCCTATTCCTGGACGAAATAGGAGATCTTCCCCTGGAGGCCCAGGCGAAGCTCTTAAGGGCCCTTCAAGAAAAACTGATTCAGCGTGTCGGCGGGAATGAGGCAATTGAGGTAGATGTAAGGGTTATATGTGCCACAAATCAGGACCTTGAATCCATGGTAGAGCAGGGGACATTCCGATCAGATCTCTTTTACAGAATCAATGTCTTTCCATTACGCATCCCCTCCCTGAGGGAGAGGACAGAGGCCATAATACCGCTGGCAGAACACTTTATCCAGAAATTCCGTGAAAGGCCATCAAATGGACCCCTCTTGACCCAGGGGGCCAAAAGGATCCTGATGGACCATACCTGGCCTGGGAATGTAAGGGAGCTGGCAAATGCCTTAGAGAGAGCCATCATATTGGCCGGAGAAGGGACAGTGACATCTGAACACCTGTCTTTCTTAAAGACCGACAGGATACAGTCCAAATCCCCCAGTACCTGGGAACTCCCTCATAAGGGCCTGTCTCTTGAGGACCTGGAACAGGACCTCATACGTCAGGCCATGGAGGCAACCGGAAACAATCAGAGTGCTGCTGCCAGGCTCCTGGGACTTACTCGATCAAAACTCAGGACCAGGATAAAACAACTGGAGGCATATAGTTGACAGCCATTGGCCAGATTGCCTCCGGATATAATGGTATGACTACACAGAAAAAAGACCTATTTCTGATGCAGGTCATTGTGACTCTATCGTTCCTCCTGACCTGTGCACAGATCACGTGGGCCGTAGATACATCCCTCCTATTTGTGGGTGAAGACCTGTCGGTGCTTACTATTGCCTCAAGGAGGGCAGAGTCGTCAGAACAGGCACCCGCTGTGGCCCAGGTAATCACGCAGAAAGACCTTGAACGCTATGGAGTCCGAACCCTTGGAGAGGCCTTATCCATGTTGCCTGGATTCTATATCTCTCCCAAAGAGTGGGGCAGCCAGCCCTATCTAAGGGGGGTAAAAAACGGCATCTTGTTTCTCTATAACTCGGTACCCTTGACCTCAGACAGTACAAAGTCTATCCATCCGCTCGATGAAGAGCTCTCTCTGGACTCCATAGAACGTATAGAAATAATACGTGGACCCGGATCTGTGCTCTGGGGCCCGGATGCCTTTGCGGGGATAGTAAACATAGTCCCAAAACGTGGGAGGGACCTGGAGGGCCTTGAGATAAAGACCAGAGAAGGCAGTCCGGATCACGAGATAAACACAAGTATAAGCTGGGGACACAATGCCGGGCCCTGGGAAGGTTTTCTGTCAGTCAGTAGCAACAGGATAAGTCCTCTTGAAGACAAGTACAATACATTCAGGTTAAAAGACAACTCTACAGGATCTTCAGAGATAGACAGATCAAGGTACCTAGAGGCCGTTCTGAACTTTTCCTGGCAAGACTGGCTCCACATATCGGGAAGATGGTCCAACTCGAGGCGTCCCTATGTCCTGAGAGACCCTGAGACAGACCTTAGCGGGAAAGGAAGACGCGAATCTCCATTCAGATTTGTGCGTGTCGAGCTGGAGAAGTCCATAGGCCGTTCCAGGCTGCGGTTCAATGCCTATTATAATGAATTGATCTATAAAGAAAATGAGGTCAATCTCTCCTGGGATCAGAGGAGCCATGTCTCATATGGAGAGATCCTGTATGACAGGGAGCTGTGCGATGCCAAGGGCCTATTCACCCTGGGAGGGTCTTACAGATACAATAAAGTTACCGGGGCCGTTATTGAGCAGAGCTATGCCCCTGGATTTCTCAGCCCCGAGTCTAAGCAGTATAACTTTGTCCCCTCAGTCAGACAGAGGAATTTCAATACCTCGCTATGGTCCTTCTTCGGCCAGGTCCGGCACCATTGGAATCATCTGGACGCCTGGCTGGGCCTCAGGCTGGATAATCACAGCCAGTATAGTCCTACTGTAAGCCATAATATGGGTATCAGTTGGTCCCCATGGCCGTTGTGGCATCTAAAGCTGCTGTACGGCACTGCATATAGGACTCCATATAATCAGGAACTGGTAGGCAAGAAACACCTGGACCCTGAGAAGGTCCGAAACCTCAGTGCTCATATCACCTGGCGTCCATTTACCTCTGTGAAGTTGGGTCTTACCCCCTTTTGGAATCAAATCCGTCACCATATCCAGGAAGACCCTTCCTATAAGGTCCTTTCCAGTCCCGGATCTGAGGACATCTATGGAATAGAGCTTGAGGCCAAATGGCAGCCTGCCTCCGACCTCAAATTTTGGGCCAATACAACCTTCTTATCACAAGACGGGGATGAGGAAGGCTATGACCTGCATGTCAAAATAATAAATCCAGACGGGACGATAAAGTCAAAGGTGTATTCTTCCTGGAAGGTACCTTTTGATACAGGGCCCAAGGATCTATTGAATGCCGGAGTTCTATGGAGCCCCATGGATTGGCTGGACCTTTCTCTCCGCCTGAAATATGCAAATTCCATGGAGACTCACTACAAACAGGACAAAATACGTTACTCTACCAGGCCCAGTTGGATAATTGATACAACCATTACTGCCCACGATGTTTTATTCCGAGGCCTTGATGCCCAATTGGCGCTGAAGAATATATTCGACAAGCACTATATGGTACCCGGTACATATAGCCCGATAAAGGCCAGTCCCTTTGGTGCCTATTTGGGACTCACGTGGCA
>JALTHV010000164.1 GCA_027004315.1 Deltaproteobacteria bacterium | reverse complement strand
GGCTATTTTATTGCCTGGCGAGGCAATCTCGACGAGGTCAGAAACATGAGCCCTGCCACTATTGCAGATACAAAGAAGACCCAGGGATAGCCAAAACGCACCCAGATAAATCCTGCCGCTATTGGGGCCATCATGGATACCAGGTGTTCGATAGAGTAACTAGTAGATATAGAGGCCGTCAGCTCGTCTGCCGACTCAACGATCTTTGAGAGATAAGTCACATGGGCTGAGCGTAGGGAGAAGAGACAATCGTCCACGATAAAACAGGCAAACAGGGAGGGAAGGACGAGGGGCTGAGGAAGCGTTTTTTCTGCCAGCCCATAGCATGTGCAGATCAATAAAAGTATCACAGAATCACCCATGAGGACCGTCCTCTCTCCGAGCAAGTCGATGAGCCTTCCAAGATAGGGCTTTATAAAGAGACCTACTGTAGAGGATGCAAGTACGAGTCTTGCCATGTCCGGTGCATCCTGGTGAAAGATCCTGATAAGTACCCATGGGCCAAAGACAAGGAAAATCTGCTTTCGTATGCCAAAAAGAATGGCAAGTAGGTAAAAGAGGGTATATTTTCTATTGAACACAAATCTCTTACGTCGTACCCCAGTATGTCCCCTTTCCTTGATAAAAATGGCAACTACGGCTGAAAAGGACATGATTAAGGCTGCAATCCAATAGAGTTTTTCGTAGCCAAATCCCAGCCTATCCATACCTATCCAGATGCATATAGTCCCTACTATGGTCCCCAGGCTCCTGAGGCTCCTGACCATCCCAAAGAGCCGTCCCCTACTCCCAGGCTCACTAAGGGCCACGCTGAAGCTCTCTCTGATAGTCATTACTATATGGGCCCCGATTGACCAGACAAACAGCCAGATCGTCACCCTGATGACACTAGGCGAGAGACTGGCAACCCCCAAAAGGCCCAAGGCAGTGATGAGGCTGGCCACAAACAGGATCCTTCCCTCTTTCACTGTGCTGACAGAGGCCAAGAAGACAAAGAGCAACATCCCGGGGAGCTCTCTGATGCTCTCCAGGATACCCCTCTGATAGGCCCCCATATCATAGACATCCACCAAAAAGTTATTGAGGCTGGAGAAAAAGATTCCACTGGCAGTGGCCCCCAAAAATGTGATAAAAAGAAAGATTACCTTTTGGTCTTTAAGGAGACGGGACTTTGATGGGTGTCTAGTATCTTGACTATATGGCGTCATAGGCCAATAAGTAGAACACACTTGGCCAGCCTGTGCCAGGAACCTGATTGTAACTTCTCAATAAGTGGAGGCTTCTTTTTGGTAACCGACCATATTCCCCCCGGCCAGCGGTAACTTTTTTCAGGGTTTCAGGAGCATCGCTTGATGCACAAAATCAGGGCACTCTGCCTATTAATCCGCACTGAAACCCTGAAAAAAGCTACCGCTGGCCGGAGACGCGAACGGTTACGCCAGAACTTATTGAGAAGTTACCGATTTGCGTTAGCCCTGTAGTTTTCTTGGTTTTTGCAGCATTGGAAACCCTGGCTCCGGAGCGCAGCGGAGGAGAACAGGGAGGGTCCTATGCTGCAAAAAACTTAGAAAACAAAGGGCGAGAGCATGTTGGAAAAAGAAGCACCCTGTGGTCGGTTACATCGAAATTGCCAGGACTTATTGAGAACTTACGTCTGATTAATACAACTGCTTATATTCGTTTGCTGACAGACAGGTACACCCAAATGTCATTCCTGCAAAGGCCAAAATCCAGACATCTTACCATGACTTATTGAGGACTTAAGAGTTTCCCTTTCAAATTCCAGTAAGAGTGCCTTGACCCTTAGGCCACAAGAAAAACCGGTAAGATCCCCCTTCTTTCCGACTACTCGATGACAGGGAATAATAATCGGGAGTGGATTAGATTTGAGGGCCTGTCCCACTGCAATAGGTGAACCACAGCCGACCTCGGAGGCAATATCACTATATGAGGCCAGCCTTCCAAAGGGGATTCGACAGGTGGCATCCCATACCCTTTCCTGAAAGGGAGTCCCTCTTGCCTTAAAGGGTATCGATGACCTATCTCTTTTTCCTTCAAGGATTTCCTGAAATCTTTGGGCCAGAAACGAAGCTGCCAGGGTCTCTGCTCCATCGGCTATACTGAGATTGATATGGACAAGGAATCCATCTTCTTTCTCTGCCTGCACCTTCAATTTAAGGTCTTGTATCGAAACATAGAAGGTGTAACTGTTCATACCCCCTCCTGTTGCAACCGTCCATGGCCACGGCCAGTGGTAGCATTTTGAAGGGTTTCAGTGCGGATTAATAGGCAAAGTGCCCTGATCTTGTGCATCAAGCGATGCTTCTGAAACCCTTCAAAAGGCTACCACTGGCCGGGGGGAATGTGAGCAGTTACATAGAAGGTCTCTTCTTGCATTACATTTTTCTATATCAGGTGCGGTGCTCATAGCCCTGGTAGGTAATGTCCTCTGTGCCTCGTCTGGTCTTCAAAAGCACCCTGTCACCCACCACCATCTTCCCTATTCGAAACGGTCTGTATCCCAAAACCTTTGCGGCAATTCTCTGTACCCCAGCTTCATTTTTCTCTGATACAGTCCAGAGTAACTCAAAGTCTTCGCCTCCTGTAAGGGCAAGGCTTAAGGGCGATATCCCCAAAATCCTGGAGATAGCCTTTAAGGCCCTGGAGATCGGTATTTCATGGGCCCAGACTTCGGCACCTGTCCCGCTCATATTACAGATATGGGCAAGGTCCGTGGCAACACCATCAGAGAGGTCTATGGCCGATCGCACTGAGCCATCTGCAGCCAAGGCCTGCCCCAGCGCCATCCTGGGCTCAGGATCCAGATGCCTGGCTACAAGACGTCTCAGGGCAACCATTGAGACCCTGCGACGAATCCCAGGCATCCTTCTTCCTTTGAAGCGCCTCCTTTTCCCCTTGCAGTCTTTTAACCACTTGAGCCCGGCGGCGGCCTCTCCCAGATTGCCCGAACAGTAGATCAGGTCACCTGGCTCTGCACGACTACGGCCCAGCCATTTGCCCGGTTCTACTTCTCCGATCAGAGTAAGACTGACTGAGAGCCGATCTGGGGTACTTACGGTATCTCCCCCGACCAGTCCTACTCCATATTGGGACAGCCGCGACATAAGCCCCATAGAAAAATCCTTCCAGAAACCGTCAGCCAGCCCCGGACGTACAGCCAAATTGAGCAGGGCCCAGCGAGGACGCCCCCCCATAGCCCCCACATCGCTCAGATTTACAGCCGCCGTCTTTCTCCCCAGATGCCAGGGATCAAAGTAATTGAGGTCAAAGTGTACTGCCTCGACCAGTGTATCAGTAGTGACGACCAGATGCCTGCCAGGGGTAGAGGCCATTACGGCGCAGTCATCGCCTATACCCAACAAAACTGAAGGATCTTTGGCTGCTGATCCTACCAGATCTCCTATTTTGGCAATAAGATCTCTTTCCATCTTATACAACCATGACAAAGGATTTCGTCACCCCTTAGAAATGAAGCTATAGAGAGACGCCTTACAGAATGCACACACTTATTGAAAAGTTACATTATCTCCAGTTTACTGAAGAAGTAGGCTATTTCTGTGGCAGCAGTCTCAGGGGCATCAGAGCCATGCACTATATTTTTTTCAATATCTCTGGCAAAATCTGCCCTTATAGTCCCAGGTTCTGCCTCTTTATAGTTAGTGGCCCCCATGAGTTCACGGTTACGCCGGATCACATCTTCGCCCTCGAGGACCATCACCACTATCGGCCCGGACGACATAAAATTAGTCAGGCTATCAAAAAAAGGCTTTCCCCTATGCACTCCATAGAAACCCTCTGCCTCCTCCTTGCTTAAATGCAGCATCTTCATGGCGACTATCCTGATACCTATACCTTCAAAGCGTTTTATGACCTCACCGACAAGCCCTCTCGATACGCCGTCTGGCTTGATGATAGAAAGTGTATGTTCCATTTTGATTAGTCCTCCTCTCTGGTAACTATCTATTTTGCTCGGTAAATACCACGATGATTTCTTGACTTCAATTCTCTGCCTTACTAGGTTATGATTATATTGTAAAAAGTTAAAGGCTACCGCTGGCCGGGAGGAATGTGAATGGTTACATTCTCAAAGGGATTTTACGGTAGTTCATGTCTATTGAGATCTTATATTTTAGCGCGAGAGTGGCGGAATTGGTAGACGCACTGGACTTAGGATCCAGCGGGGTAACCTATGCGAGTTCGAGTCTCGCCTCTCGCACCAGGGGGCTCTATTCTGGGTCATCTGATATGCCCGTCGGCCTTGGCGGGCTATCTATTTTCAGGTCTTTTATAAAGAGACCTATAGTTAAAAATGTTATATAATTTCATATTATTGAACTAAAGATGGAAGGTAAGAAATTAATGAAAGTTACAGTCGAAGACATAGGCCCTATTCAAAAGCATCTCTCGGTAGAAATTCCTGCTGACGTAGTGTCCAGGGAACTTGACCTCGCATATAGAGATTTGAAGCGAAATGCGAAGATTAAGGGTTTTAGAAAGGGTAAGGTCCCACGTCCTATACTAGAACGGCACTACAGTCAAAAGGTAGAGGATGAGATCCTAAAGAAACTCATTAAAGAGAGCTTGACTGACGCCCTTAAGGAAGCAAACTTGGTACTTATACTTGATCCCAAACTGGATTCTGTCTCTCCTCTGAAGGCAGACACGGCCTTTTCTTATTCAGCCCTTTTGGACCTATGGCCTGAATTCGAGGTACCAAAATATAAGGGCATTGAGTTAGAAAAGCCGTCAGTAGAGGTAAGTGAAGCTGAAGTTCAGGAGCAACTCGAGGCCCTACAACGCCACTTTGCAACACTAGAATCCATAGAAGAGGACCGTCCTGTGAGAAAGGGGGATCTTGTCGTAATCGATTATTCAGGAGAAATAGATGGTAAACCTGTAGATGGTATTTCAGAAGAAAATTATTACCTGGAAGTGGGATCTGGCTACTCTAGCCGCAGGTTTGAGGAACAGCTTTTAGGAATGGCTAAAGGTTCTGAAAAGGCCTTTGATATTAGTTACGACGAAGATGCCATAAATTCAAAACTGGCCGGCAAGACAGTCCGGTATAAAGTATTGCTGAAGGATATAAAAAGGCGGATATTGTCCAATTTGGACGATGATTTTGCCAAAAAGGTAGGAGTAGGCTTTGATACTATAGAAAAATTAAAGGATCGCCTGTATAAACAGTTAAAGAAAGACAAGGAAAAGGCTGCGGAGAGCAGTTTGAGACAGCAATTTCTGGAACGACTGAGAGAACAGGTAGATTTTCCTGTCCCTGAGCGTATGGTTGAGGCCAAGCTTACAGAGATGATAGATAACATAACAGGCCATCTCCAGGAACGAGGTGTGGATCTTGAGAGGGCGGGAGTATCAGAGGATCGACTCCGGATGAAGATGCGAGAGGATGCCGTTAACCAGGTAAAGACGGAGATAATCCTGGATAAAATTGCCGAGCTAGAAAATATAACTGTAGACCATAAAGAGATCTCCAGATATTCTGAGTATGCAAAGAATGAATCTCAGCGATTAGGCGTGGACAAGGACCAGTTGCAGACTGCAGTGATACAGAACGTGCTCCCCAAACTACGGGCAAAAAGGACTATGGATCTTCTCATGAAACAAGCAGTTATAAAACCAGCTCACCAGGAGGAGGTTGATTAAATGCCGCTGATACCTATTGTTATAGAACAAAATCCCAGGGGTGAAAGGGCCTATGATATATACTCACGTCTCCTAAAGGAGCGCATAGTATTTTTAGGAGACACAGTTGATAGTGATATAGCCAATGTTGTTATAGCACAACTTCTCTTTCTGGAGGCAGAAGATCCCAAAAGGGATATAACCCTTTACATAAATTCGCCAGGCGGGCTGGTCACTGCGGGTCTCGCCATTTATGATACCATGCAGTATATAAGACCTGATGTAAGTACACTCTGTCTGGGCCAGGCGGCCAGTATGGGCGCAGTGCTCCTTGCAGCAGGAGCCAAGGGGAAACGATACAGTCTCCCTAATGCCCGAATTCTGATACACCAGCCTATGGGGGGATTTCAGGGTCAGGCAACAGATGTAGATATCCATGCCAAAGAGATCCTGAGACTGCGACAGAGATTAAATGATATCCTTGCAGCCCATTCCGGGCAGCCCCTAGACAAAATCCAGGCAGACACAGAAAGGGATTTCTTTATGAGTGGAGAAGAGGCCAAGGAATATGGCCTTGTAGATGACGTTATTATAAGGCGTGACATCATTACTCAGGAGGATAAGCTAAATGGCTGAGATAAAAAATCCTGCAAACCAGGGAAAGCTACGCTGCTCATTTTGTGGAAAGAGCCAGGAAGAGGTAAGAAAGCTCATAGCTGGTCCCAATGTATATATCTGTGACGAGTGCATAGAGCTCTGTAATGACATATTGGCCGAGGAATATGAGGGGCAGGATGAGCCTAATAACCCAGGGAACAAGGTCCCAAAACCTGCTGAAATAAAGGCCCTTTTAGATGAATATGTAATAGGCCAGGAGCTGGCCAAGAAGACCCTTTCTGTAGCAGTACACAATCATTACAGACGTATCGACTCTGAGATCAGCGCAGAAGACGTGGAACTCCAGAAAAGCAACATAGTACTTGTAGGACCAACTGGCAGCGGGAAGACCCTCCTGGCCCAGATCCTGGCAAAAATCCTGAATGTGCCCTTCACTATGGCAGACGCTACTACACTGACAGAGGCAGGCTATGTCGGAGAAGACGTGGAAAATATCATCCTTAGCCTCTTACAGGCATCTGACTATGATGTGGAGCTCGCAAGTCGCGGGATTGTCTATATAGATGAGATCGACAAGATTGCAAGGAAGACAGATGGGCCTTCCATCACAAGAGATGTATCAGGAGAAGGCGTCCAGCAGGCACTCTTGAAGATAATAGAAGGCACCATAGCAAATGTGCCCCCCAAAGGAGGACGCAAACATCCCCAACAGGACTTTGTGAAGATCGATACCACCAATATCCTCTTTATCTGTGGGGGTGCCTTTGTAGGGCTTGATTCCATTATTAAGAGACGGATGGGTAAGTTCTCTATAGGTTTTGGTGCAGATGTCCAGGGTGCCAGAGATCTTCCCTTGGGAGAGGTCCTCAAAGATGCACAACCGGAAGACTTCATTAAGTATGGACTAATCCCAGAATTCGTAGGTCGTATCCCTGTTGTAGCGACCTTGGAGGAACTGAAGGAAGATGACCTGGTAAGGATCCTCAGGGAACCCAAAAATGCCCTGGTAAAACAGTTTCAGAGACTCTTTGCCATAGACAATGTAGACCTCCACTTTACTGATGGGGCAATAAGGGCTACTGCCCATGAGGCGATAAAGAGAAAGACCGGGGCCCGGGGGCTACGCTCCATCCTGGAGCAGGCTATGTTAAATGTGATGTATGATCTCCCATCGAGTGAAGGAGTAAAAGAGTGTGTTATAAGTGAAGACGTAATCCTGAATAAGTCAGAGCCCATACTCCTTTATGAAGCCCAGGCCGAGGCCTCCTAAAGAGTCTAGCTTACCAGGCTGTAGGCTGTTAGTTGGATTGTACTTCTATGATAAATTTGTTGAAAAAGTTAGATTTAACTTTAAGCCTAATAGGCTAATTTTTGCAGATTGATAGGCTACTTCTATGACGAAAAGAGAATTTTTGACTGTCCCTCTCCTACCTCTTAGGGATATTGTTCTATTCCCGCATATGGTGATTCCCTTATTTATTGGGCGTGAAAAGTCTGTACAGGCCATAGAGCAAGGCATGTCTATGAAACAAGGGATGATATTTTTGGCTGCCCAAAAGGACGCCAAGATAGATAGTCCAGAGAAACATGATATCTATCGTATAGGTACCTTGGGTAGCATACTCCAGTTACTCCGTCTGCCTGACGGCACGGTCAAGGTCTTGGTGGAAGGTAAAAGGAGGGCAAAGATCAGGCGTTATATCCCTAATGAGAAATACTTTATGGTAGAACTAGAGACCCTGCCACAGATATCAGATGTCAGGCCCGAAATAGAGGCCCCCATTCGGCTTACAAAGAGTGCCTTTGAGGAATACGTCAAACTTAGCAAAAAAATCCCTCCTGAGGTAGTTCTTTCCATTTCTTCCTTGACGGATCCTGCTCGATTGGCAGATGCTATTGCATCTCATATACCCTTTAAGGTCTCTGATAAACAGTCCATACTGGAACAGTTCCATCCTGACAGGCGCCTTGAGCAACTTTATGGTCTTATACGTTCTGAGATCGAGATTGCCCAGGTAGAGCAACGTGTCAAAGAGCGCGTCAAAAAACAGATGGAGAAAAACCAGAGGGACTATTATCTTAACGAGCGGATCCGGGCCATTCAGAAAGAGATGGGGCAAAAGAATGATTTCCAGAGTGACCTAAAGGACCTTGAGCGCCACATAAAGCACAAGCATCTCCCCAGAGAGGCAGCAGCTAAGGTCAGACAGGAATTTAAAAAGCTCAAGCTGATGGCACCCATGTCTGCCGAGGCTACTGTGGTGAGAAATTATATCGATTGGATCCTGGAACTCCCTTGGGTCGAGATGACCAAGGACAGAAGAGATATAGCTGAAGCAGAAAAGATCCTCAATGAAGATCACTACGGTCTGGAAAAACCCAAGGAACGGATCTTGGAATACCTGGCCGTACAGACCCTGGTCAAGAAGATGAAGGGCCCTATCTTGTGCCTAGTTGGTCCACCTGGCGTCGGAAAGACCTCTCTTGCAAAGTCTGTTGCTCGGGCCCTGGGAAAAAATTTTGTACGACTCTCCTTGGGTGGTGTCAGAGACGAAGCAGAGATCCGTGGTCATCGGCGTACCTATATTGGTGCAATGCCCGGCAAGATTATCCAGTCGATCAAAAAGGCCAGGTCCAAAAACCCTGTGTTCTGTATAGACGAAGTGGACAAAATGGGTTCAGACTTCCGTGGAGATCCTGCATCAGCCCTCTTAGAGGTCTTGGATCCAGAACAGAATGTTGCCTTTAACGATCACTATCTGGACCTGGATTATGATCTCTCGCATGTCCTCTTTATTACAACTGCCAACGCCCTTCATACCATTCCCTTTCCCCTCCAGGATAGGATGGAGGTTATAGAACTCTCTGGATATGCCGAGGAAGAAAAACTTGAGATAGCAAAAAGTTACCTCCTCCCAAGGCAACTTGAGGCCCATGGCTTGAAGCCTGAGCAATTCCATATCAGTAAAGGGGCTATCTTAGAGATAATTCGTTCTTATACCAGAGAGTCTGGAGTCAGAAACCTGGAGCGTTTTTTGGCCTCGATCTGTCGCAAAGTGGCTACAGAAATAGTACGTAGTAAAGAGGAAATACAGGAAATACAGATAAAACAATCTTCCCTCATTAAGTATCTTGGTGTGCCTCACTATCGCCATGGGAAGACAGATAAAGACTCGCAGATAGGGGTAGCCACGGGCCTTGCCTGGACCGAGAATGGAGGAGTCATGCTCCAGATAGAGGCCGTCATTATGCCTGGCAAGGGGAAACTTACTATTACCGGGAAACTGGGCGACGTCATGCAGGAATCTGTCCAGGCAGCCATGAGTTATGTCCGTTCAAGGGCCCACCGATTTGCCTTGCCCTGGAATTTTTATCAAAAGATTGATGCCCATGTACACGTCCCAGAGGGTGCCATACCTAAAGACGGCCCATCTGCAGGTATTACTATTGCTACAGCAATAACGTCTGCCCTATTAAAAATTCCTGTCAGGCATAATGTGGCCATGACCGGAGAGATCACCTTAAGAGGTAGGGTGCTCCCAATAGGCGGGCTTAAAGAAAAACTCCTTGCAGCAAGGCGCGGTGATATAGAACAGGTCCTGATACCAAAAGAAAACGAGATGGACTTGAGAGAGATTCCGGACAAGGTGACACGTTCTCTCCAAATCCAGCCTATTGAGCATATGGACGACGTATTGAGGCATGCCCTTGTCCTCGAAGATCCTGACAGCCTGTTTACAGACCTGAATCTTCCAGAGGCACCATATTGCTTTACAGAGGAAGAGCAGCAGACAGAGATTCGTGTACCTCATTAATAAGCCAGAGAGTAACCATCCACATTCCCCATCCACATTCTCCCCGGCTAGCGGTAGCATTTTGGAGGGTTTCAGTGCGAATTAATAGGCAGAGTGTCTGATCTTGTGCATCAAGCGATGCTCCTGAAACCCTTCAAAAGGCTACCGCT
>JALTHV010000163.1 GCA_027004315.1 Deltaproteobacteria bacterium | reverse complement strand
TGAAAGGCCGTGCCGATCGAGATGTGGCGTCTGATTTCTTCAGGTTCAAAGTCTAACACTGAGGACCCGTTATCTACCTTGCCCAGAGATGAGGTTACCTTGGCAGTGAAGAGCATGGCCTCAGCCAAAGAAGTCTTACCACTTCCACTCTGGCCTACCAGAGCGAGATTTCTGATGTTGCTGACGTCCATAGATGCAATCCCTTCCTTTCATAAATTTGTCGAAGATTTTTTCTTGAGGATCCTCTATTATCAAAAAAACAAGATGCAGACTAGTTTTGATCTGCCACACGCTAAGGATGCCTATTTTTTCGTAACTTCTCAATAAGTCCTGGCAACTTCGATATAACCGATCACAGGGTGCTTCTTTTGGAAACGATTTGCGTTAGCCCTGTAGTTTTCTTGGTTTTTGCAGCATTGGAAACCCTGGCTCCGGAGCGCAGCGAAGGAGAACAGGGAGGGTCCTATGCTGCAAAAACCTTAGAAAACAAGGGGCGAGAGCATGTTGGAAAAAGAAGCACCCTGTGATCGGTTACCAAAGTAAAGCCTCCTCTTATTGAGAAGTTACATTTTTTCAACGCAACATAATGAAAGGCAGGGAATTTATCAAGGCACTGAAGGACTACAGTCCCACAATAAGGGCAGAGACAAAACGCCCATCTATTTCCACGTCTTCTGGTAAATCTTTCCATTCTTCGTAAAGGGGCGTCAGGGACTCCCTTATAATTTCACTTAGCCTTGTGTCTGTAAGTCCAGCCTGTTCATTGACAGATTGAAGGGCCTTTCCAGACAGTCTAACTGTCTCTGAGAGGGGGTCTTCCTTTTCTCCGGTAAGGGTCAGTCTATCTAAAAACCATATTCTTCTCAATAGAGATAGTTTCCCCTCTGGCACTGGATACACCTTCAATTCTCCCGTTAATGTCTCCTGGGCAAGGACAGTCAAAAGGATCTGGGGCCATGTAACCTCATCCGGACGGCCAAAATTGGTTGAGCCCCAAGGTATCTCTTGGACCCATCTGTTGTAAGGAGATAGGATATGGGCCATAAGGCATGCCCACTCACCTATATTGGATACAAGGTCTTCCGCCATGGAGAGCTCTGCCATGTTGCTAAATGAACGATAGCCATTGGTATCCGAATCCCATAACATGGGACGTCTTTTTAAAAGCCCCCTTAAGACGGCCTCCCAACTATCTGGCAGATACGCAAGGTCGCTGGATATCTGATCAGAGCTCAGGAGGCCATGGGCCTTGCTGGCCAGCCTCCTGGTCATAGCATTGGCAAACCTTATTATATCTTCTATTACACTGGAGCCCAGTATCTCTCTGGGAGATCTGTTTTTCGTCCTCGTTGCGGCCTCCAGACCCAGGTTAAGAAGGGCCGATACCCTAAAGAGGCAATTGCGTAATGCACCCGGATCATCAAGATCCACCTCGTCCGCCATGAGAAGCTTGTTTGCTGCACCTACCCATTCATGAACAATTCTTTCCATAGCCCTTGTACCCAAAAGGCCTTCTATGGCAGTCCTTAAAACAGGGTAGTCTCCCAGATACAGGCTGGGCACAAAGGCCGGCACTAGAGTATCCAGCCCCACTCTATCAAGGGGGATGGCCTTAACTTCTCTTATCTGATCGCCCTCTAACGGGGCATAGATATCAAGGGCATCATAGTAGTCCGGAATGCCATGGTCTCCTATGCGGGAACGCCGCCATCGAAAGGCCTTTTCCAGATTTTCAGTCGCATCTTCCAGGAGCATAGTCTCCAGCACATCTCTATAGAGACCCGGAGACATCTCCAGGATCTTTGTAATAAAGCGGCTCCAGATTGGCTGGAGTGCCTCCTTCTTAAAAGATAAGAAGTAGACATCGTCCAGGGTAAATGGCGGTAACTCGTCCCTGGCCTCCTGTATGTCCATGTCATCAGGTCGCTTGTAGACCAAGATGAAAGGCCTCAATATAGCAGGAAGAAGTGTCTCATCTTTTGTCATCAGCCACTGCAACCAGGAAGCCACTGTCTCTTCCCCGGCCTCGAATAGGAGTAGAATCCATGCCACTATTTTTTCTGGTCTGAGTTCAGCCTTGTGCCACCAGTCCAGATCAAACATGAACTGTAGTTGTTCTGCGACTGCTAAACTCAAGATGTGGACGGCATCCTGAGGTCCTATCGCCTTTATGGTCCAGAATAGCTCTTCCACAGGCATGCCCTCCACAAGGGCCCTGGCATTTCTGGAGAGGATTATTATTTCCTGACGTCTTTCCCAGGGAGCCATCAGGACTACAGAGGCCTGTTCAGCAAGACTCAGCTTATTCATAACTGCCTCGGCCTCAGCCCCAGGTAAGGTCAGAAGTGAATCTGGTTTTACAATAGTCAAGTTTTTATTCCTTCCTGCCGATGAAAGAACTACAGTGTATCAGCCTCCATAAAAATACTAATAATATAACGAAAATTCTACAAGCAGGATTTTGATCCACAGATTTCGCAGATTACACAGATTATTCTGATTATGAAAAATGGTCTGGCTTAAATAGAAATCTTTTTGTATACATTTAGGTAAAAAAGATAAAAAACAGCACGGGTTGGTGAAGACGATGGAGACAAATTCCCTCTTAAATCATTTATTGCCGTTAGATGAACAAGACAATTTTTCAAAAATGGCTATAAAAAACATGCCGATTTCTCAACTTTCAGAGGATTTTCTGTTAAGTTATTTCCAAAACAATATGATCGGTCACCTTGTAAAGGGTATTGTTCACAATATGAATGGTTCTATACAGATACTCTCTATGCAGATAGAGCTATCCAAAATGGATATCGGTAAAGATCTGGAGACGATTGATTCCAGCCTTACCCTCAGCTCCTCAGAGACCCTTAACAGGCAGTTGAAGGAACTTAAGGCCCATTTAAAAAAGAGTAAAGAACGACTCTTACAGATGGAAGATATGCTGTACCGGATAGAGAATATGGTCAATGTAATTGCATATAGGGGCCAAAAAGAAGAAAATGGGCAAAAGTTGTTCAGTATTGACCGGGTAGTCAGAGAAGAATTGGCATTTTGGAATGCAGATCTCTTTTTCAAACACCATGTGAAAAAAAAGACTGATCTATCTGACTCTCCATCCTTGACTTTACTCAATGAAAACCAGCTGCGGGACCTGGTTGATAGCCTGTTAAGTGCCTGCATAGGACAGATGCGAAAAGCCGAGAAAGGCGATCTAAAAGTGACACTGAGCCAAAAAGATGGGGCTACATGGAACTTGGAATTTGAACATACAGGGGAGGCCTTCCCTGCAGTATGGGAAAGGCATATCACTATAGATCGGCCAGAAATAAAAGACTGTGAGAAAGATCCCGATAATCCCCTCCTTCTCTTGGCCCTCAAGCTGGCAAAGGTCAGGGCAGAACAGATGGGAGCCACTCTGAAAATTGAACCACAAAGGGCCTCTTGTCTGATACCTGATACCCACACAAAA
>JALTHV010000162.1 GCA_027004315.1 Deltaproteobacteria bacterium | reverse complement strand
CTCAAGTTTCGGAGTTGATATATCAGCCTGTAATTAAAGAGTTTTTTCATGCAACACACGAATTAGTTTTATGTTGCTATATTAAACGTGTAATATATTAATAAACTATTACTAATCATTATATATTCTTATTGAATACTGCAACAAAAAATAGAATTTAGCAGACATGGTTATTTTTACTTAATTTTCAAGAGGTTAATCCAAGTCCGAAACTTGAGTTCTAAAAACGATTTGCGTTAACCCTGTAGTTTTCTTGGTTTTTGCAGTATTGGAACCCCTGGCTCCGGAGCGCAGCGGAGGAGAACAAGGAGGGTCCTATGCTGCAAAAACCTCGGAAAACAAAAGGCGAGGGCATGTTAGAAAAAGAAGCAGCACCCTGTGGTCGGTTACACAAAAAGACCCTCCAATGTTACTGATATCCCCTATTTTTTGGATTTTCTGGCGGTCCCTTCAGGGGGACTTGGCACATTTGACCCATGGCAATCCTCACAGTTATACTGGGCGGTGATGCCGAATTCTCCAGAAGGAATCTCACCCTCTGTATCATATTCCCCTTCTTTCCACTGATTCAAGAGTTCCACAAGGTGGTATGCCACGCTCGCGGTAACCCTTGCACAGCGATCCCTTCTCTCCGGACTCTTGAATGGCTTATTGGCAGCCTTCATCCATCTCCCTACTGATATGTGACAAAGGGGTGAACTGCTCGTAGTATGGGGTATTCTCTTGGGAGATACCTTTGGGTTTTTGGGCACATAAACCGGCAGGGCCGTCTTTGTATACCAGTCCAGGATCTCGCTGCCCATGAGTAGCCCGTCTGTTGCGCCACTATACCTTGGGCCGATCATGCAGTTCGTAACAATGTTTGCCCCCATGACCGAACCGCATATGGTCCCCCAACCTGCGACTCCGCCTTCAAGGAACATAAAGCCATCTATAGGAAACGATTTATACGGTTCCCCTAGTTTTTTCCTGAGCTGGCTGAAGACACTGCTGATGACTGCTCCGCCGCAATAAATCCTGTACCATTCATGATAGGCTATCTCCGCTGTCTCGGTTGGATCTAGCTTTACATACGGCCAGGGCCACTTTTCGGTCTTGCCCCCTTTTGCCTCTGCCCTTGAAAAGGGATTGATGATTTGGCAAGCAACCGCGCCTACTGAAAGTGCACCGGCACCTATAACAACCCGCCTTCTTGATAGGTTGATGTTGGACATGTTGTACCTCCTTATGATGTATTTCGAAAAAAACGATGGGGTTTCTGTTCATGAATCTATTATCAATCATTTTAACCTTCGCAGTCTCTTTTTTATAAAACGTTATATATTAAGAAATATAACGGAAGTCAAGTACACCAAGAGGCTTAAATCATATGGGTATAAGTATGAAATAGGAGGTCAGACATCGAAAGTGGCTGAGATAATTGACTTGCCGGTATCTCCCGGCAAGTCAAAAAATGATTCTCGGTGTCCTCTGTGCCTCTGTGGTAAAAGGGGGAGTAGGGGACAGTCCGTTATCATCTAAGGCATGAGGCTGAAGGTAATAGGGATGGCAGGAGATCCAGGTCCAGGAAAGCGATCCCTATCGAGAGGTAATCGGAGAATGGATGGCTGATTGGGAGGGTAGAGACAGGCCAGTAAATATCAGGGATCCCCATAAAGACCTGGTAGTGGAGTATGCCTACACAGGCTCCTATAAGTCAGTACTGCGTTATATAAGACACAAGTTTCCGAGGGCAAAGATCAGGACCTATCGCAGGGTTGAGACCCCTCCTGGTGCCCAGAGTCAGACCGATTGGGGCGAATCTAAGGATATAGACATAGGCAATGCTCCTCAGGCCCTCCATGTCCTTGTAATGACACTCGGTCATAGTCGAAAACCAGCAGTGATATGGAGTCTCAGTGAGGACCAGCTCAGCTAACGAGGGGAAATGAGATTCTAATCCCGTCAATCGGTTATCTGCCGCATTAAGGTATAAGCATTGACAACGAGGAGAAGGAAAAGCAGAGTCTTCGTCTGACGGCCAAGATACCTGATTTTGCTTTTTGGCCGTATAGATTGCAAAGGGTGAAGGCATAGATGAGGCCTTGCTCCTGCCTACCGGCAGGCAGGTCGCTCAGGTGCCAGAAAGAGGTTGGTTGCAAGGACAAGAAAACTTTTTGTCAGATAGCAGTAGGTAAGCTGGGTTATTCCGGGGCGGAAGTTGCGGGGTTTCTGGGCGTGACAACTTCATGTGTAAACCGGCTGGCAGCTTCCAGGGAAGTTCCGGAAATTAGCGGGTATCTCTGAAATAAAATGCTTTAGAACCAATTGAATGGTTTCAGGAGCATCGCTTGATGCACAAGATCACTCTGCCCATTAATCCGCACTGAAACCCTGAAAAAAGCTACCGCTGGCCGGAGACGCGAACGGTTACGCCCCAAATTATTGAGAAGTTACGGCAAGAGTCAGTAAATATGTGAAATGGCAACAGAAAAAAAATAGGCGTATGGAGCAACTTAAGCTTTGGAATTAATTTACCCTTACAGGGTCACCTTATATTCCACCTTTTTTAGGGGTGGTTGTTAAATTGATTTGATGTATTATTATCTATAAAATGATTCCGCTGAAAAACCCCATTTTTAGGGAAATATTTTTATAGCTATATCAGCTTTTTTAATGAAACATATATGTAACTAATACGTTTTCTATATAGCAAAAAGTGGTCGAGGACTTTTTGCAGTGTAATTATCGATAAAAATTCATGTGTGGCTGTTTACGATAGTCACTAAGTTGCGGAAAAGGCGGTAAAAGAGTTACAAGGAAATGGCTTTGATATGAAAAAGCTGTCTAAGGGGTACCATAGTGAAAATATCCCATAGGTTATTACAATACTGGTGACCGTATGAAACTTTAGAGAAAATTAGGGGCTATATGGGGCCTGCTGTTCGGGTCGGCCTTTTTCTGGATCCCTGCTGGTATCGGTCCCTTGGTAGTAGAGGGCCGTTGGTCGCCAGTATGTAACCGTTCACATCCCCTCCTGTTGCAACCGTCTACGTCCCCGGCCAGCAGTAGCATTTTGAAGGGTTTCAGTGCGGATTAACAGGCAAAGTGTCTGATCTTATGCATCAAGCGATGCTCCTGAAATCCTTCAAAAGGCTACCGCTGGCCGGGGGGATGTGAACACTTACGCCAGTATTGTAGGCGGGGTGGAAGGTGCGATTTACAGCTCTTTAACCGACCGCTGCCGACCGGGGAGCGGCCGGTCTAAGGTGATTACATGAGTCAGCAAAAAACAGACAGCAAAAAACTGGGGCTCAGGGAATTAATAGCCATCGGCGTTGGTGGTATGGTCGGAGGGGGCATCTTCTCCGTCCTTGGCCTTTCGGTTGAACTCTCCGGTCACGCAGCTCCCATTGCCTTCAGCCTGGGAGCCGTGATCGCGCTTCTCACCGGATTTTCCTATTCCAGGCTTGGTCTTTGCTTCCGGGATGACGGAGGTAGTTTTACCTACCTTGAACACGCCTTTGAAGGAGAAAACGTCGCCGGTATAGGCGGTTGGCTTCTTCTTACAGGTTATATCGGGACCCTGGCCCTGTACGCCTTTACCTTCGGGGTCTATGGGGCAGCCATGCTCGGAGGCGGGACGGTTATCCATCACATTCTTGAGTCTTTTATCCTCCTGCTTTTCCTTGGGGTTAATCTTTATGGGGTGCAGGCGGCAGGCGAGACAGAAGATGTAATAGTGATGATTAAGGTGCTCATATTGGGCCTGTTCGCCGTGGCCGGCCTCGTGTTTATGAAACCGGCAGACCTTTTTCCTGTATTGAACAAGGGGACCGACGGCGTTCTCATGGGCGCCGCCCTGATTTTTGTGGCCTATGAGGGTTTTGAACTCATACCGAACGCGGTGAACGAGATGAAAAACCCGGAGAGGGATCTGCCAAGAGGTATTATGATCGCGGTGATAATAACCGCCTTGATATACGTCGTGGTTTCGCTGGTCGCGGTGGGAAACCTGACACCGGAAGACATTACGAAATATAAAGAATACGCCCTTGCGGTAGCCGCGAAGCCTTTCCTGGGACAGGCAGGTTTTACTCTGATCGGTCTCGGAGCACTCCTCTCCACTGCCTCTGCCATTAATGCAACCCTTTTCGGTACGGCGAGACTGGGTATGGTTATGGCCCGGGATAGGGATCTTCCCAGGGTCTTTTCTCACAGAGAAAGGACCAAAGATATTCCCTATGTAAGTCTCATTTTTATTACGGCAGTGACACTCGTCTTCGTGAATACCACGGATCTTACCATAATATCCTCCTTTGCAAGCTCTACTTTTCTGCTTACTTTCGTGAGCATAAATGCGGCGGCAATCAGGCTGAAAGACCAGGTCAATATAAACCCGCTGATACCCTTGGCCGGCCTGTTCTTAAGCGGGGCATGCTGGCTGGTCCTGTTCGTCTATCTATGGCAGACCAATTTCAGGGCATTGACCTGGATAGGAGGGTTTTATTTAGCGGTAATAGCGGCCGAGCTGGTGTTTAGCCAGAGGCGTCTAATCTTCAGAAAGATATAGGCGTGATCGATTACCGATGAACAATACCGTATCCCGCCCGCAGCATAAAATTGGTCTGTTCACGCTCATATTCGTGACATCCGCCCTTTTTATGACCTTGCGGAACATGCCCATGATGGCGGAGACCGGCATGCGCATGGTGTTTTTTAATACGGTCACGGTCTTTGCCTTTTTGATTCCCGCCGCCCTTGTTGCCGCGGAACTTGCGACCGGATGGCCCCAAAACGGGGTTTACCACTGGGTTGGAGCGGCCTTCGGAGAACGGACAGGATTCCTGGCGGTGTGGCTCCAATGGGTACAGAGCATCTTCGGGATAACATCCATCCTCTCGTATGTCGCAGCCTCTTTTGCCTATGCGGTCAATCCGGCCCTTGCATCCGACAGATATTTTATCGTAGCCGTCATTCTGATCGTTTACTGGACCGCTACCTTTGCAAATCTGTTCGGCACCAGGTTTTCAGGTCTGATCAGTTCTGTCTGCGTGACATCTGGGGTGTTCCTGCCGGCCCTTGTGCTGATAATCTGGGGCCTTTTCTATGTAAAGGATGGCTATCCGGTCCGACTTGATTTGTCCATGACAGTTGACAATCTTGTCCCCTCTTTAAAGAGCGTAAAGAGCCTGATAATGTTTCTGAGTTTTATCTTTGGCTTTGTCGGTATTGAGGTGTCCGCAAATGTGGCCAACGAGGTGAAGGATGTCCAGAAGACCTATCCGGCCGCTGTCTTTACCGCTGCAATTACCGGGTTTGTCTTTACTCTGCTCGGTGGACTGGCAATTGCCGTTGTCATGCCCAGGACGAAGATCGATCTCATCTCTGGGGCCGTGCAAGCTCTTGACAGGTTGTGTTCGATTTACAAGGTCTCCTGGTTTCTTCCTCTGGCGGCCTTTCTGGTGGCCTTTGGCGCGGCCGGTCAGGTGAGCACCTGGGTCGTGGGGCCGATAAAAGGGCTCTGGGCCGCGGGGAAGGAAGGAAATCTGCCGCCCTTTTGGCAGAAGGCCAACAAAAACGGTATTCCCCGCAATCTCCTTTTACTGCAGGCAATTTTGATCTCTGTTATCGGCTGTTCATTTATCTTTGTGCCAGATGTCGATTTTACCTTTCTGGTTTTAACTGATATCGCCGTACTTCTTTATGCTATAATGTATTGTCTGATGTTTGTTTCGGCCATAAGGCTGCGTTACACCCAGCCGGCGGTGCACAGGGCATACAGGGTGCCCGGGGGCAATGCCGGCATGTGGGTAGTGGCCGGGACAGGGCTGCTTACCATGGCAGCCTGTTTTGTGATTGGTTTCATACCTTATGATATCGGCTCATTTTCAGTGGCAGGATACGATACGGCCATGGCAGCCACAGTCATTGTCATGACCATGATGCCGTTTGTCATATTAAAGTTCAAACGTCCGGAATGGCTGCTTACAGTCCCTGAGAGGAGGAAGAGGTGTTTACAAAGATAAACAGTGATAAGTCGGAAAAGGAAATCCTGGCTCCTGCCTACGCGGGCAGGGTAATGGCCGAACCCATACCTAAAAACCGGTTGCCGGATGAGCCGATGGAGCCGCGTACTGCCTATAATCTGATCCATGACGAGTTGATGTTGGACGGCAGTTCCAGGCTCAACCTTGCCACTTTTGTGACCACCTGGATGGAGCCGGAGGCAGAACA
This sequence comes from Deltaproteobacteria bacterium, assembly GCA_027004315.1. Taxonomy (GTDB): domain Bacteria; phylum Desulfobacterota; class Dissulfuribacteria; order Dissulfuribacterales; family UBA3076; genus JALTHG01. The sequence goes on along the minus strand of JALTHV010000162.1, from coordinate 4,107 downwards.
GTTAATGGCCTCCTGCTTTGACAAGAACATGATTGACAAGGATGAATATCCTCAGACGGCCGAGATTGAACGGCGATGTGTCAATATGATCCTGGACCTTTTCAATGCGCCCGGGCAGGGGATCGGTGTGTCCACCATAGGTTCGAGCGAGGCGGTCATGCTGTCCGGACTTGCATTGAAATGGAAGTGGCGTGAGCGGATGAAGGCCAGGAAAAGGCCGACGGACAGGCCCAATATCGTCATGGGTACAAATGTGCAGGTGGTATGGGAAAAATTTTGTCGGTACTGGGATGTCGAGCCCCGGTACATACCGATGGAGCATGGGCGATATGTGATTACGCCTGAAGAGGTTGTCAGGGCAGTCAATGAAAATACTATTGCGGTCATGGCCATTCTCGGTACTACTTATTCCGGAGAGTTTGAACCTGTAGAGGAAATTCACGAGGCCCTGATGAAATTGAATGCCAAAACCGGATGGGAGATTCCCATGCATGTCGACGCCGCAAGCGGCGGCTTTGTGGCACCCTTCATCTATCCGGATCTGAAATGGGATTTTCAACTCCCTCTGGTTAAATCCATCAATGTGTCCGGACATAAATACGGCCTGGTCTATCCTGGCGTGGGTTGGGCGGTTTGGCGTGATCGATCAGAGGTGCCCGAGAATCTGGTTTTTCACGTGGATTATCTGGGCGGAGACATGCCGACTTTTACTCTTAATTTTTCCAGGCCCGGCAATCAGATAGTCGGCCAGTATTATAATTTTTTGCGTTTGGGCAGGAAGGGATATACGCGAATCATGGAGACACTGCACGGCACGGCTACCTATTTATCCGGCCAGATCGGCAATATGGGACCCTTTGAACTCCTGAGTGACGGCAGCGCGCTCCCGGTATTCACCTTCAGGCTCAAAACGGAGAAGAGATATTCGGTTTATGATCTGTCCGCAAAGTTGAGAGAATATGGTTGGCAGGTACCGGCTTATACCATGCCCGCCAATGCCGATGATGTGGCTGTCCTGCGTGTGGTGGTGCGGGAGGGTTTCAGCCGGGATATGGCAGATATGTTGCTGGACGATGTGCAGAGGACGGTTGATTTTTTTGAAAGCTCTCCCAATTATGGCGGGAAAGAGTGCGGTACGCATTTCCGGCATTAAATTAACTCTTGTTTTTCCCGCGCCGGAGGCGACTTCTGACGCTATGGCTATCTTTTCCAGAATAGATACAAGTCCATAATTTGTGAGGACGATCCGTATCTTCTGGAGTTGACCCGATACATTCATCTCAATCCGCTATGTGCTGGATCAAAAAAGGAACCAGGTAAAGGTAAATGAAGGTGAGATAGCCTTTCTGAAGAAATAAAAATGTGAAGAACGTCCCCTATTTCCTTAATTTTACGAGGTCTGTATATTGAGAAAGGAATCAGTTCACAAGGAGGGACAATATGTCTCATTTCACCAGGATGAAGATGAAACTGGCTAAAAAGGACCATATTGTGCAGGCCCTGCGCGACCTGGGCTACGAGCCCCGAGAGGGAAAGGTCCACATAAGGGGCTATGGGGGCAGGAGACAGAGGTGGATGTAATGATCCCTACCGGAAACCCCGGCTACGACCTGGGTTTCAGAAAAGAGGGCAACACCTATGAGATGGTGGCGGACTGGTACGGCATCCACAATATTGACCAAGATGCGTTTCTAAACAAGGTCCAGCAGAGATATGCCTATCAAGCGGTGATGGAGCGCATGAAGGAACAGGGATTTGAGGTGGTGGAGGAACAGGACGAGGACAACACCATCCGCCTCACCGTCAGGCGGGCAGTCTTCTGAGATGGTATTGGTGGATGCGCTTCGCTTATCCACCCTACACATTACGCATTGCATTCCGTATCCTGCAGAGCATCCACCAAAAAAGGCGGACATCCACCAATACCACATCCACCCCAAAAGGGCATGGTGAGATAAGATCATGAAGACCAACCGCATCCCCTTGTATTTCAGATGTAGGGTGGATAAGCGAAGCGCATCCACCAATACCAAAAAACATCCACCAATAAGATAAATGAGCAATTACCGATTCAGAGATAGGAAGTAATTGGTTCTGTATCATGGCCGTCTCTCAAAATTGATTTGATAGCCACTATAGCAGTCATTTAGAGATTTTATCAACCAAATTTTGATAATTTTTACTGAAAATAAGATAGTTATATACTATTATTGTCCAATTCCTAGTGCTATAATTTCAGTACCAGCCGTCCATTTTTTGCTGTTACTGGCACTAACTCTGCAGAATGATGGGAATTCTAGAGGGGAGATAGAGCAGTTTTTGGAGAAGGCCGGGATTTTTTTTATTCAGCGTTTGAAGTACATAATCTAGGATTAGACTGCTCTCAACCATTCAGAAAGGCTCAGGCCACAGTAAGTCACAAGCCATCCCAGCAGTATCCAGAGGGGTATCTTCCTCTTTCCCATCCAAGGTAGCGCCATAAATGCAATCACTGGCACCAATGGATAGAGGATCCCGGCCTCGAGCGGTGGAAGATGCCGTAAGAGTTCCTGTATCCCCAGGAAAAACCAGGGACCCTGTATCAGGCCCACATTTTTATTCGGCAGGTCTATTGGGGCATGAAACAGGATGGCCATGGCAATGGAACCTATTAAGAGGCCAAAAAAGACCCTGCGTCCCAGGATTACCCTACGCGTATGGTACCATGTACTGAGCCACCACAACACGGCGGCAAAAAGCACATGCACGAGATAGACGCGGCTCAGACCCTCGTCCGTTATCGCCATTAGAAAGCGATCGAATACGTCACCGATCATAGGAATTTTCAGCAGGAGGTGCTCGGCAATTCTACCTGCCGCCTGTCCTGTACCGTCATATCTCAATACATATCCAGTAAATATAGTAATAATTGCTATGGGGAGGGTAAGGCTCAGGACAATCCACTGCCTGCGGCCAGAGGTCCGCTTGGAGATTTTTGGCAGATCGCCGATGCTCTGTCCTGAATGGATGATAAGGAAGAGGAAAAAGGCCTGGCTGGCCCAAAAGTGCAAGGCCCTCCAGAAGGCACCGAACGGGAGGATTGCCTCGATGGCGACACTGGATGCAAATGGATCTGCCACATCATAGTGATAGGCCACGATAAAGCCGGAACCTATAGAGACCAGGAGTGCCGCTATTGCCAGCTCGCCAGCTCGGTCAATCTTCAGCATTATCTGGAATACCCTTAATGTAGCTTACTGGTCTGTAGGCTGTCAGCCAGATTTTATGTTGGGGACAAATATTCATATTAAGTCTTAGGTTTTAGGTCTTTGGTTTCAGATTTCAACCTTCATCCTTCAGCTTTAAGCCTAATAGGCTACAATTTACTCTATAAGATATTGACCAGCAATACAGGAAGCTTAGCAAACTCGATCACAAGGGTAATCCCTTCATAAGCAGGTCCAATCTACGTAACCGAAAGACACCAATCACACTCCCTCCTGTTGCAATCGTTCACGTCCCTGGCCAGCGGTAGCATTTTGAAGGGGTTCAGTGCGGATTAAAAAGTGGCCCATTACTACCTGTCGGTGAATGCCATACCTAAGCCGATGCAGGTGCGGAAAGACCGGGCACCATACGGGAAGAGGGTCCAGGAATGAAGAAATCGGCAACCAGTTGTTACAGCCTTTTCATCAGTAGTGTTCAGGACAGACTTCTCCAAATAGCATCAATTAAGAAGAAATAAGGGGGGCTTTCTTGTTTTTTTTGATAAAGTTGCGCAATATTACAACTCTCTTACTTATTGCAGGGAAGTGTTCCTTATTTAATTACCCAAGTTTCGGACTTGGATTAACCTCTTGAAAATTAAGTAAAAATAGCCATGTCTGCTAAATTATATTTTTTGTTGCAGTATTAAATAAGAATATATAATGATTAGTAATAGTTTATTAATATATTATACGTTTAATATAGCAACATAAAACTAATTCATGTGTTGCATGAAAAAAGTCCTTAATTACAGGCTGATATATCAACTCCGAAACTTGAGTTAATTAAAAATCACTGATAAGCTGAATTATGATTAGGATGTAACGATAACAGGCGTAGCCATGAGCCGTCACGATATGC
>JALTHV010000161.1 GCA_027004315.1 Deltaproteobacteria bacterium | reverse complement strand
GCGAGATTCTGCACGTGCTTGATTCCGCAGGATTTAGCCCAATCACGGTTACCAATCACGTGAAGCACAGCCCGGGTCCTACTAACAGCTACATTAAAAAGATTACCTGTTTCCCGAATGAAAGTGCGCGAACCATGCGGCATATCAGGCCCAGCACAAAGGCTAAATATGATGACGTCCCGTTCGTCGCCCTGGAATCCGTGCGCCGTATCTACATGAACTTTGGCTTGTGTAAGGCGATCATAAGGCACACCGTTATCAAAAATAGCGTCCTGAAGGCGGTTGGCCTGCTGACGAAATGGTGCAATCACTCCGAGGCTCCCTCGAAAATCATTGTCTAGGAGGATATTCCTCACTAATTTTGTCACAGTCTCAACCTCTTCCTGACAGTAGCATCCGCTCCCCCCTCCGCTTTGAATATTCCCACGAACATCAGTCCAGTGAATACCAACCTTCATACCTGAGGGAATACTCAGGTGCTCTTGGTTTGTAGCAACTCTCAGACGGCCGCCGTAAAAAGTATAGTTGGAATAGCCAGCTATGGCAGAAGCACTGCGATAGGTCTCACTGAGAAAGATAGGTTCTACATAATTAGTGCTGGCGAAAAGATCATAGAGAGAACTTTCTGTATAGGCAAAGCGGACGTCTTCCACCCGTTTTATACCGACCGAGCGGCGAAGCATGGTGTCCCTTGAAGTTGACAACTTGGAGCAATGAGTTAGCTGAAATGGATCGCCCACCACGCCAGCTTGCCGTGCCCTGAATAGAATGGGTATGGCCGAGGGAATGTCTGATTGGCTGGCCTCATCCACGATGGCCATGTCAAAAAGCCCGGGCACTAAGGGAATGTGAGTACCTGCTGAGAGATTTGTCACCGCCCAACAGGGAAAGTGTTTCAGAACCATTGGAGCACGTTCTTTTAGCACTCGTTTGGTTTCATTTCTTATCACACCTTCGGCTAACCCTGTACGCATGGCTCTCATGGCAGCTTGAAGTCCATTTAGCTCCTCGCGATTTGCGTCAGGCGGCAATCCAGACCGGCTATCCATATCTAAGGAAAGGACCTGGGTAGCTATTTTAGCTATGCGGGAAGAAAGTTCAGCAATTTCTCCGGTGAGTTGCTCTAACGGTGGAAATTTCTTGGTCTTCTCTTCGAGAGGAAAGCATTCTAATCTTAGCCGACTGAATTCCATCGCACTTTCAAGAATCGGCCACATATGTGATAACTCCATACGATAGACAAACATTCCGAGCATAGGCAGTATTGGGATTTCTGGAATGTGCCGTAAAGCGTGTCTGGTCTTCAAGTACAACGGCTGGAGCCAAAGGTAACTTAAAAAATCCAGCGCACTGCGAAGCCATGTTGACCTGGCCTTGCCAATTTGAATGTTGGAAATAGCCTCTGTTATCCTTTGCATCGGCTTGATAGGAAAAGACTGGAATTTCTTATTAAGAACCTCAACGGTTTCCCCCGACAGCTTACTGCTCAAGTAAGCCATACGTTCTTCTTTTTCGCCCAGATGGAGGCTCGCCTCGGCAATAGCGTTTGCATAGCAAGCCTTTCGTCCACGTTCTTCCAGCATAGATGTAAGCTGATCCTTGGCTCGGGCGAGTTGTTCGCCCGCAGAAATGTCGCAAGGCATGGCCAGCATCTCTTTAATGGCATGCCCGAAAGTATAGTTGAGGTTAGGATTATCCTTAGAGTTGGTACGGACCATGAGAGACCGCCCGCCTTGATCCTTAAGCCGGCCAAAGACAGCGTCAATGGCCTTGTGGTTGCGACTAACAAAAAGGAGACTTTGTCCCTTGATGCGCGCGTTAGCTGCAGCGGCACATACCACTTGGCTCTTACCAGTGCCAGGAGGCCCTGTAACTACAGTGACATCATTAGTCAAAAGCGAGGCCACAGCGCGACGTTGTTCAGCGTTAAGCAAAGTTGTGTCCGCTACTATCTCTTCATGTGCGCGGGCATCCGTATTTTTGGCCGCTTCAAGCCTATTCCTGCGAAGGAAAATGTGGCGCAGGGCAGTGCGATCTAGTTCTTTATCAGGCACCTTTTCGATGGCCGTCAATTCCTTTAATAAAGTCTGGGTGTAGTTGGTACGCCTTGCCAGCATGATAACGGCTCGGTTGTAGATGCCAGTCTTGAAAGGTTCTCGTAAGGACTTGTCGGAAACTGAATCCAGACATAATGGCTGCTGCACCCGTTCAGGGGGCAGATAAGCACTAAGGGTTCTGGCCAAGTTATCGAGGCTGGGGTGGCATTCTCCACGTTCCGCCATGGGCATTTCATCATTAGGTTGAAAGCGGTTAATAAACCCGCAAGCGGATAGGAAACTCCGTTGCCGATTAGGATTTCTTGAAAACGTGTGTTCCAACCAGCCTAGATTAATATCCGGGTGTGAGTCCTTGGCAGTAAACACTATTGCCCCTTTTGAGACTAAATGCTCTAAAGGGAAAAAGAAGATGGGCCTAATAATGGCAGTGTCAGGTTCGCCTTCCTTTTGGATGTAGACTCCTTGCACTGGGTAACCGAGAACCAGGGTTTGTCCTTGGATCGTTGTGCTCAAAGCATTTAGAAAAGGAGCCAAGTGAGGACCTAACGGTATGGACCTACGCCACCGCATGCCAGCTTTCGGATACCAGGGGCCGATTCCCTGGAGGTAAATAAAACGTTCGAAGAGTTGGCTATGAAAGGCCGATGCATCGGCACCCTCTTCGTTGATGATGCATTTCCGATAGTAGACCAGCAGCCGCCTGAAATTCGCCCAGCGGCCGATATAGGGCGTTGTGACATGGGCTGTACCTGTATCTTCCTTATTTCCCCCGGATGGTCGTTCCTCATCAGATCCAAAAGGTTCTTTGATGGGTGAGTCCCAGTCGAGAATGCGCAGCACTTCAGGTTTAAGTGGCGGGACGACCATTGGCTTGGATGCTATATTATCCTTCGATCCATTATTTGCCCCCCAGTGCCCATGGTGATATGTTATGATATCATTTCGAACCAAATTCCGAAGGTGGCGGTTGATCTCGTAGTTCGGCATTCGTACTCGTTGAGTACGAAGTCTAGTAGAGAGATCTCTAGTTGATAGAGGATTAACAGACTGTTGAAGTATCTGAATAAGTCTAGTTTCGATATCTGGCGGCCTGTTCACCATAAATTTCAAGCCAATTGTCAAAGAATTACATCCGGTCTTGGATTTGGACATCTACGCTGAAAGCAGATCTACAATAATTCAATTGCGACGTTTCACTCAAGGGCGCTAAGTTGCTAATAAATACTTCCTTACTCTCCCTCAACCCAGAAAACCCATGAAAACTCAGGAACGTCGTTGACTGAGTCGAATCAATCTTTCATTTTCCTCTCAAGGGCTTTGGAGATAGCAAACGTGGAAATTCCCACTTGGCATGCTATTTCCGCTTGTGAAATTCCAAAATTCTCTACCAATTTATATACTATCTGTGCCCCAATCTGACAAATACGTCTTTGACGACTACC
>JALTHV010000160.1 GCA_027004315.1 Deltaproteobacteria bacterium | reverse complement strand
AGATGTCCAAGATAGCCTGAATGCCTATAGTATACCTTTTTGTCAAGTTTTTTCCCTGTGAGTCTGATCTTGTCTGCATTTACTATAATGATAAAATCACCAGTATCCAGATGAGGGGTAAAAATAGGCTTATGCTTGCCCCTTAGACGTATGGCAACCTGAGATGCCAAGCGACCCAATACCTTATTATTGGCATCTACAACATACCATTTGTGTTCGATCTCATCAATTTTGGGAAGAGGCGTCGTCATATAATACCCTCCTATTCTCTATATGAATATTTCCTCTGCACAAGAAGCACTGACATCTAAAAGAAATAGACACAGTTGTCAAGGGGAAAATTCTAATCTGGTGCAGCTAATTTTCATGCTCGTGGGTGACGGACCCCTTCGTTATAAAAACCTGGGACAAAAATATATAGGCAAATACGAAAAAAAGAGGTAATCTCTACAGTATCTCTTAACTTAACAGGCTAACAGAGATTAATTGAACATGAACGTCAAAATGGAACCCATAGGTTTTGCATACACGGATGCCAGGGATATCCCCAGGTACTGGACAGTCTCTGATGTGGAGGGAACTCTGGTCATTGACAAGAAGTACCTGGAAGGATTAAGAGATATCCAGGCAGGTCAGCATATTGTCGTAATTTTTCAGTTTCATCAAAGTCCAAAATTCAGTCGTGAATACTTAAGGCAGATACCTCGACGCGGCACAGAGAAGAAGGGAGTCTTCAGTATCTGTTCACCGGTTCGTCCCAATCCAATTGGTATCTCTGTCTTGGAAGTCCTCAAAGTAAAAGACAATATCCTTCACGTCAAGGGAATGGATATGTTAAATGGGACCCCTATTTTGGATATCAAGCCCCATATCAAAGATAGACATCGGAGGGACATCAAATGAAGATAGGGTATTTTCAGCAAAATCAGTACATCTGTGATCGATTTCTAAAGGGAGGCTATGTAATCATTGGTATCCTGTTTGGTCTGGCTGTTTTGGCTGGTTGTGCAAGCTATGGACATCGCATTGCCCCTGTCCCTCTGCCTGAGGCCCAGGCAGAGCATGTGGCCTTGGATGGGGTCAAGATGGTGGCCGTGGCATACCCGGATGCAAAGATCGCAAAAAAACGTTTTGGATTTGACATTCGAGGGGCAGGGCTTTTGCCGGTTCGTCTGGTTATTGAAAATGATGGGACAAAAAAAGTGACTGTCGATCCCAATCAGACATTCCTGATTGACCGGATAGGGCAGGCCTGGCCTCTCCTGTCGGCAGAGGAGGCATATAGACGGATAAAGTCCCATGTAGAATTAGGTGAGACGGCAAAAGGTACTGCGAAACCTGCTGTCTTGCTCGGATCTGCCGGTGCTCTCGCAGGCTTTGCCATCGGCATCCTATCAGGACACGATGTAGGCGAGAGTGCAGGGAAAGGTGCAGTCCTTGGAGCTACAGCAGGGGCATTGGCAGGCGGGGCCAGTGCCTATGGCAATGTTTCGGAAAAGATCAAAGAGGACTTGGCACAGAGGTCCCTGTGTAACCGGCCTGTTAGGCCAGGGGAATTGGCCTATGGCTTTCTCTTCTTCCCAGGACACAATGAGGTTACATCTCTACAAAAGCTCCGCTTGGCCATCAATATCGGGTCAAAGCTACATGTATTAGACCTGGACCTATCAAATCCTGTGGTACCTGGACGCTAATCCAGGATAACCGATCAAAGGAGGGATATTCTGTAACCGTTTATATTCCCCCCGGATGTGAAGAGTTACGATATTTTCATACATGTCCTTGAGCCTTACTTTAGACAAGATCATACGTTACGGACGGGGTGAGGAGATAGCAGATCTCTTACTCAAAAACGGTAAGGTGATCAATGTCTTCACGGGTGAGATAATCCAGACTGACATAGCCGTGGCAGGGGGAATCATTGTAGGTCTTGGTAAGGGATACGATGCCGTAAACATGATAGACCTCTCTGGCAGATATGTCTGCCCTGGTTTTATTGACGGTCACCTGCACATCGAGAGTACAATGCTTTCCCCCTATCAGTTCGCACGGGCCGTGGTACCGCGAGGTACTACCGCTGTGGTCTGTGACCCGCACGAGATCGCAAATGTACTGGGGCTGGATGGCATTCGGTATATGCTGGAGGCCAGCGACACACTACCCCTTACCGTCTTTGTTATGGCCCCTTCCTGTGTCCCTGCTACCCATCTGGAGACATCAGGAGCAATGCTCTCTGCCAAAGACCTGGCACCCCTTTTTGATCATCCCAGGGTATTAGGTCTGGCAGAGATGATGAATTTCCCTGGTGTCCTCTACTGTCTTCCAGAGGTTCTGGCCAAGCTGGATGTGGCTGTCCAGCAGGGTCTGATCATTGACGGACATGCCCCCCGGCTCACTGGCCGCGATCTACAGGCCTATATAGCTGCAGGGATTGACTCAGACCATGAATGCACAGGGCCTGAAGAGGCATTAGAAAAACTCCGTGCAGGCATGTATCTCTTTATCCGGGAGGGTAGCACAGAACAGAACCTGGCCGCGTTACTGCCAGTGGTGACGCGGGATAATGCCCGCCGGTGTCTCCTGGTCTCAGACGACAGACACCCTGCGGACCTGATGGACCTTGGCCACATGGATTATTCTGCCCGCCTGGCAGTACAAGAGGGGTTGAACCCCATAATGGCTATTCAGATGATAACCCTGAATGCTGCAGAACGTTTCAGGCTCTATGACAGGGGTGCAGTGGCCCCTGGATATCGTGCCGATCTAGTAGTCCTGGACGACTTGAAGGATTTCTGTGTAGAGAAGGTATTTATTGAGGGGAATCTGGTAGCCGAAGACGGCAAGGCCCTGTTCAGTGGGCCTTCAAAGGCCCGTTCTGTCCGGTCATCTGTAAACATATCTTCAGGGGACCTGAATTTTGAGATCCCTGTCCAGGGGGAGCAGGCCCGCGTCATCGGCGTAGTTGAGGGTCAGATCGTAACTGATCTATTAAAATTTCCTGTAAAGTCTAAGGCCGGTATGGTCATGTCCGATGTGGAGAGAGATATCCTGAAGCTGGCAGTGATTGAGAGGCATCATGCTACAGCTAATATGGGCCTGGGCCTTGTCAAGGGGATAGGTCTGAAGAGAGGTGCCCTGGCCAGCACTGTAGCCCATGACTCTCACAATCTTATGGTAGTTGGTGCAAATGATGCGGATATGCTCACCGCTGTCGGTGCACTGATAGATGTAGATGGCGGCCTTGCGGCTGCTGCGGATGGAGAGATACTGAAGGTATTGCCGTTACCTATAGCAGGCCTTATGTCAGAGGCCCCATTTGAGTCTGTACGTATAGAGATGGATGACCTCCTGGCAGCAGCACACGGCCTTGGAAGTCCTTTGAAAAATCCCTTTATGACCCTCAGCTTTATGGCCTTGCCTGTTATCCCTGCCCTGAGGCTCACTGACATGGGCCTGGTAGATGTAAATAAATTCGATTTTGTGCCGCTGTTTGTATAAATT
>JALTHV010000159.1 GCA_027004315.1 Deltaproteobacteria bacterium | reverse complement strand
CTCAGGGTACGTCCTTCCAGAGGGACAAGGTTTACAGCCATAGGCCTTGTGCCTGAGCTTCTAAATCAGGCCGGCTTGGAAGGTACAGAATTTCAGTTCTGTGGATCATGGGCTGTAACCAAGTATGGCAGACAGTTTGCTTTCTCGAACTGCACACTGGTGGGAAGTGAGCTCCTCTTTTTCCTGTCCAAAATGGTAAAAGGACTTGGGGGAAAGCTCGCACAGGAACTTCTGGAACGATATGGAGAAGAGGACCTCGTACAGATCCTGGATCAGCGGCCCGAAGAACTCCTCAAGGTAAAGGGGATAAAAGAGAAACGCCTTGCCCTTATAAAAAGCTCCTGGTACAAGCACAGGAATCTAAAGGCCCTTTCGGAGTACCTGGCCAGACAGGGGGGGAAGGTCACTCCTAACCTCCTTATAAGGATATACAATCACTTTGGTGATCAGGCACTCGATGTCTTAAAGAAGAATCCCTACCATTTGACAGAGGTCAGGGGCATAGGCTTTAAGACGGCAGACAGGATAGCGCTTGGGCTTGGGATTGGGCCCGAGTCGCCTGAAAGGATCCAGGCCGCTGTAAGCCATGTGCTCATCAATGCCGCAGAAAACGAAGGCCATAGCTACCTCTTTGAGCAGGATTTCCTCAGGGCCCTAAAAGAGGTCCTCTCATCGGATGAAAAGACGCCTATGGACTCCGTGATCCAGGAGATACTGAGGTCTATGGTCCTTGATGGCACCTTAGTACAGGGCAAGGGGAGTAAAATAGGCCTCTCCAGCTATCGCTATATGGAGGACTGGCTCAAGGATTTTTTTGTCACGAGGTCAGAAGAGTGCGAAAGACCGGTCATCTCTACCGATACAGTAAAAAAATTCCTGGATCAGTATGAAAAATCTAGCGGCATCGAGCTTGCCCGGGAGCAGAGAGAGATAGTCTTACGGGTCGCCACCGAGCCCAAAATGGTCTTTGCCCTTGCCGGTTATGCCGGTACAGGAAAGACCACGGTCTGCCGGGTCGTGCTGGATCTCTTTTCAAAATACTATACAGGGCGGGCAGATATAGTCTGCTGTGCCTTTACAGGCATGGCCTCGGCCAGGCTCAGAAAGGCCACTGGTTACGAGTCCCTCACAATCCACAGTCTACTCAAATACAAGCCTGGAGGAAAATTTGAACATGGGCCAGAAAACCCGCTGCCCTATAAAATAGTGGTATTAGATGAGGCATCTATGGTAAGCCTGCCACTATTTTACCGCCTTGCCCAGGCCCTAAAGCCTGGGACCCTGTTGTTCCTTGTGGGGGATCCGGCCCAGCTTCCACCTATAGGGTCAGGTAATGTCTTTGCCGACATACTGGCTGCAGATCTGATACCTATAGTACAGCTCACACAGATTTTCCGGCAGAGCGAGGACAGTGTGCTCACCCTTTTCGCCAATGAGATCCGTCAGGGCAGGGTGCCCAGGGGAGTTGAACGACCGGGATGGCGGGACTTTGCCTTTGAGGAGGTAGAACTCCACAATATCTATGCCCTGAAACAGGAAAAGACAGAGAAGGAACTCAAGGTCCTGAGGGAAGAAAATAACCAGGCCATTTTGGAGCGTGTCCTCGGGCATGCCAGAGAATATCAGAGGCATCTCAGCTACCCTGCATGGGAATTTCAGGTCCTCACTCCGATGAGGGTAGGTCAATTGGGGACAGAGATCTTTAATATGGCCCTCCAGGATATCCTGAATCCAAAGTCTGGAGACAAGGGCGTAACCAGGGCAGGCATAACGATAAGAGAAGGGGACAAGGTAGTCCATCTCCAGAACAGAGATATGCAGGTGATGGCCTGGTCGCATTTTATAAAAAAGGGAAAGAGGTTTGAATCAGGGGAGTTCAGGAGGATCTTTAACGGCAACATGGGCCTTGTCTCAAGGATAGATCCTGAGGTAGAGCAATTTTATGTAGTCTATCCGGAAAGGATCGTTGTTGCCTATAACTTTGACCACCTGGGTGACATAATCGAACTGGCCTATGCCCTGACAGTCCACAAGGCCCAGGGGGCCCAGTATCGAATTGTAGTCATTCCCTTGACCAATTCCCACTTCATAATGCTCAACAATAAATGGTTTTATACAGCCGTAACCAGGGCAGAGGAAAAGGTCTACCTGATCGGCCAAAGGTATGCCTTGAGACGGGCCTGCACTAATATTGAGGGGGTAAGACGCCAGACCTGGCTTGCCTTGGCCGGTCATTAGGAATATCTATATGTTGGCGGGCCATTTATTGACAAATGGTAATGATGTGGTAACTATCAGTCTTCTTAATCAGAAATGGGGAGATGGTCTCTAAGGAGTAGCCGCCATCGATATGTCAGTTCCTGCCAATAAGATGCAGGAATCAGTATTTTTTAGATAACTTTGAGAGCTGAAAGATGATCCTAATACTAAAACCAAACGTAAGTACCCAAGGGCCCAAGTTCGAGAGGATAAACAATTACCTGAAGCAGTTTCCTAATGTCAAAATCAAGTTGGTAGAACTTGAGGGTGAGACCAGGAAGGTAAGGGAAATTCACCTTATTGGTCCGACCCATGATATCCCGGAGAACGTGCTGCTTGCCATGCCAGGTATAGAGCAGTTGATCAGGGTCTCCAACAAATACCGCCAGATAGGCAGATACGACATAGATCTGGTACCGGTGGGCTTTACCTATCAGGGCCTGAAATTTGATCAGGAGAGTTTCCATATCTTTGCGGGGCCGTGTGCAGTCGATACACCTGAGTATGCAGAGAAGGTCTTCAAGGGCCTGCAGAGGCTTGGGATAGTAACAAGCAGAATGGGCGCCTACAAGCCGCGGACAAGTCCATATGACTTCCAGGGACATGGGGCAAAGTGCCTGCCCTGGGTCTTTGAGCTGGCAGGAAAGTATGGGATCAAGATCATTGCCATGGAAGTGCTGCGGGAACAGCATATTGAAGAGATCCGGGCTGCCCTTGAGGATGCAGGGAATCCTACCGGTATCATGATTCAGGTCGGGACCCGGAATGCACAGAATTTCGAGTTGCTCAAGGCCGTAGGGTCTCAGAATGAATTTCCGGTTCTGTATAAGAGGGGCATGGGGCTCACTCTGGAAGAGTCGCTCAATGCCTGTGAATACATTGTGAGTGAGGGCAATCGGCGGATAGTCTTTTGCCTCAGGGGTGTAAAGACACAGCTTGGCTCACCGCATCGCAATCTGGTAGACTTCATCCACGTACCAGTAATCAAGAGATTGACCAGACTGCCCGTATGTGTAGACCCCAGCCATTCTATAGGCTCAAAGGTGCGTGCCTCGGATGGGATCTTAGAGATATCCCATGCAGCAGCACAGGGGGTTATAGCCGGGGCCAACATGATTTTGCTCGAATGCCATCCAGACCCAGGGGCAGCCCTATGCGACAGTCAACAACTATTGACCATCTCTGAACTCGAGCAATTTATAAATGATATGGCCTTGGTCCGAGAGACCTATAAGAAGCGAATA
>JALTHV010000158.1 GCA_027004315.1 Deltaproteobacteria bacterium | reverse complement strand
GCTGTTCACTTGGCCGATGTGTTTGCGGAACTTTACCCAAAATATGGCGGAAACTTCTGCCGCGTCATTGACAATTACGACCCCCGCGCCGAGCAGCTCATAGATGACTTCAAAGATCCTGACAGCGAACTGCGTATAGCCGTGTCCGTGGATATGCTCGACACCGGAATCGACGTTCCAGAAATCGTCAACCTGGTTTTTGCCAAACCAGTGAAGTCCTATGTCAAGTTCTGGCAGATGATCGGTCGCGGTACTCGTCTTTGTCCCAATCTCTTCGGACCGGGCAAGGACAAGACCGAGTTTCTTATCTTCGATCATTGGGGCAACTTTGAATACTTCGATGAGCACTATGAGGAAAAACAACCTCCGGCAGCCAAATCTCTCATGCAGCGTGTTTTTGAAGCCCGCGTGGAACTTGCCAGAAGTTGCCTCGAAATGATGGAAGAAGAATCTTTTCGAGCGGTCATTGAACTCATCGAGGCTGACATCAATGCTCTCAAGGCGTCAAAAGCCATCGAGGTCCGGGATAATTGGCGTGATTTGCAAATTCTGGGAGATGTCGAAGTGCTCGGTAGTTTTGATGCTGCCACCCGTGCCAGGCTTATTGATGTTGTGGCACCTCTTATGCGCTGGGTCGATATCCGAAGGTCTGAAGACGCACATCGTTTCGACCTTCTCATTGCCGAGATGCAAACAGCCTTATTGCAAAAATCAAGCACCTTTGAAGACCTGCGCAGGCAGCTTGAAACGCAAGTGGAGGCGCTGCGCAAAAATCTGAATCAGGTGAAAGCAAAGGCGGCGACTATCAAAAAGGTGCGTAGCCCTGAGTTTTGGGACAATGTGAATGTGCCTGCCCTTGAAGAGGTACGCCAGGAACTACGCTCTATCATGAAGCACAAGGCCAGAGTGCGTCCGCCACAACTGGAACCACGAATAATCGATGTCACTGACGGTGAAGAAAAGCGCGAACAGCACATACCAACATTTGAAGGGCATGAACTAATCGCCTATCGCCATCGTGTAGAGGGCGTACTGAAGGAAAAATTCCGAACCCATCCGGTGCTGACCAAAATTCGTGCAGGGCACGCCGTTACCGATGAAGAACTCGACGAGCTTGCCCGCCAGGTGCTCAGGGTCGATACGCAAATCGATCTCAAGCACCTGCCTATTCATATCAACATCAAGGGAGATCTTCACCGAGCGCTTCGGAGCATCATAGGGCTCGATGCCGAGGCAGTGGATGCTGCTTTTACGGGATTCATGCATAAACATCTTGAACTGACATCCGGACAGTTGCGTTTTCTGTCCATGCTCAAGGCGCATATCTGTGCCAACGGCGGGCTGGATATCGACCGGCTCTATGAAGCGCCGTTTACCACTATCAGTGCTGATGGCATTGATGGTGTGTTCTCCGATGAACTCATCGATGAACTGCTTGACCTCATCGCCAGGTTTAATCTCCCTGAAATTCTAGGAGCTACTGCATGATTACAGGAAAGCTGAAAAACGAAATAGATAAACTCTGGGAAGCGTTCTGGACTGGAGGCATTGCCAACCCGCTTACTGTCATTGAACAGATCTCCTTCCTGATGTTTATTCGTCTGTTGGACATTACCGAAACCCGTAATGAAAAACGCTCCGCTCGCACAGGCAAGCCTTTAAAGTGGATTTTTGCCGAAGACGAGCAACACTTGCGCTGGTCAAGTTTCAAACATCTTGGGGGGGAGAAGATGCTGCCCTTGGTTAGAGATGAGGTGTTTGAACATCTGCGCAACCTGGGCAATGGCACCAGCTTCAGTGGATTCATGTCTGATGCCCAGCTTATGATCCAGAAACCGAGTCTTTTGGTTCAGGCTGTTCTCATGGTGGACAAGCTGCCGCTCACTGAAGGCGACACCAAGGGAGACCTCTATGAATACCTGCTCAGTAAACTGACTACTGCCGGCATCAACGGCCAGTTCCGCACCCCCCGCCACATTATCCGGCTTATGGTCGAGCTGCTTGATCCGAGACCGGACGAAACCGTTGCCGATCCGGCCTGTGGTACTGCCGGTTTTCTAGTTGGGGTGATGCTCTATCTACTTGAAAAGTATTCGTCGGAGCAAGGCCGTATCCCGGCTGAAGACGGCAGCATCATCTATACCGGCGACAAACTTGAGCCCTATCGTGAGCACATTCAGAACAGGATGTTCCACGGCTTCGATTTCGATGTGACCATGCTGCGCATCGCTGCCATGAACATGTTGCTCCACGGCGTGGATAATCCGGAAATCCACTACCGTGATACCCTCAGCAACTCCTTCCCGGAAAAATTTCCTGAATTTGCCGAAGAGGCCTTTGATGTCATTCTGGCCAATCCACCGTTCAAGGGCAGTCTGGACTACAAGGACGTCCATCCGTCTCTTATCCGCAAAGTCAAAACCAAGAAGACCGAGCTGCTCTTTGTCGCGCTCATATTACGGATGCTGAAAACCGGCGGTCGCAGTGCCACCATTGTCCCTGATGGCGTGCTCTTTGGCTCGTCCCGTGCTCACAAGGCACTGCGTAAGATGCTGGTGGAAGAAAACCAGCTTGAAGCAGTGATTTCCTTGCCTTCCGGCGTGTTCAAACCCTATGCCGGGGTTTCCACTGCCATCCTGGTGTTCACCAAGGGCGGCAAGACCGACAAAGTCTTTTTCTACGATGTCAAACAGGACGGCTATTCCCTGGATGACAAACGCACTCCGGCAAGCGAGGAGACTACGCCGCTGGGGCCGGTGGAGAAGAATGACCTGCCGGACGTGGTAACCCGCTGGCAGATGCGCCATGACGAACCTCTGGATGACCGTAAGGCCCAGGCGTTTTTCGTGCCTGCCGCTGAAATTCGGGAGAATAAGTACGACCTCTCCATCAACCGGTACAAGGAGATTGAATACGAGGAAGTGGAGTATGAGCCTCCCAAGGAAATTTTGAGAAAGCTGCGGGCACTGGAAGATGAAATCAGGGCGGATCTGGATGAGTTGGAGGAGATGCTGGGATGAAACCGACTCCAATTCAAAAGGAACTTGGTTCTGTTGCCGAGGTTACATCCGGACAATCTGCGCCTCAGGACAAGACTGCTTTCAGCGATACTGGCAGGCCTTTCATCCGTGCAGGTAGCTTAGAAAGTCTCCTGAATGGTCAACCAGAAGACTCTCTGGAGCACATCCCTGATGATAAAGCGAAACAATTTAGAATGAGGCTATTTCCGCCAGATACTATCGTATTTGCAAAGAGTGGGATGTCAGCAAAAATCGGTCGTGTGTATCGACTGAAAACTCCATGTTATGTTGTGAGTCATCTTGCAGCAATTATTCCTAAAGAAAATCTTGATCCCGGTTACCTGCAACGTTGGCTTGAAAAAAATCCGCCATCGCGGCTTATTCCAAACGATGCTTACCCGTCGATTCGTCTGTCTGCAATCTCCTCTTTGAAAATTCCTCTTCCACCACTGGATGAACAACGCCGCATCGCCGACATTCTCGAT
>JALTHV010000157.1 GCA_027004315.1 Deltaproteobacteria bacterium | reverse complement strand
TGCCTTCCATAAATTTCGCCGAGATAGCTCAGTCGGTAGAGCAGTGGACTGAAAATCCACGTGTCGATGGTTCGATTCCGTCTCTCGGCACCAGAAAATCAGAGGCTGACCTATTTGGTCAGCCTTTCTTTGTATCAAGAAGGCCAAGTCTCTTTAGATATAAATCAGACGTAACCGTTTACATCCCTCCCCCCGGCCAGCAGTAGCCCTTTGAAGGGTTTCAGTGCGGATCAATGCACAAAGTGCTTGATTTTGTGCATCAGGCAATGCTCCTGAACTCCTGAAAAAGGCTAGCGCTGACCGGGGACGTGAATAGTTATAATCAGACAGGTAGGGCATGTACCCTTGCAAAGCTGATGGGTACTGTCTTCCTCTGCTCTTTCATAGAGCGTACGGCCTGAACCACTGAAGAGACATCAAGGCCTACCTGCTTTCTCAGAATTTCCTGGCTTCCATGTTCCACGAATCTGTCAGGGAGCCCCAGACGACGTACCTTGACAGGGCCTATATCGTTATCGGACAGGCACTCCAGGACTGCGGACCCGAATCCGCCAGCCAGAGAATTCTCTTCGATGGTGAGTATATGTCTGGTCTTACAGGCCACCTCTGTTATGAGTTCTTGATCCAGGGGCTTGACAAAGCGGGCATTTACCACCGAGGCACTTATCCCATACCGGGCCAGCTCTTTTGCCGCAGCCATTGCAGTGAAGACATGGTGTCCTATGGCAATTATCCCCACATCGGATCCCTCTAACTCTATATTTCCCTTTCCGATGGGTATCTCTCTCAACTGCCAGTCAAGGCTTACCCCTATCCCTGATCCCCTCGGATAACGGAGGGCCGTAGGCCCATTATTTTTCAAGGCAGTATAGAGCATGTGCTGGAGTTCATTTTCGTCCTTAGGGGCCATTATCGTAAAGTTTGGAATGGTCCTCAGATACGAGAGATCAAAGGCACCGTGATGAGTGGGTCCGTCATCACCCACCAGACCACCTCTATCGATGGCAAAGACCACGGGCTGATTGGTCAGGCAGACATCGTGGATAATTTGGTCGTATGCCCTCTGGAGAAAAGTAGAATAGATTGCCACTACAGGCCGGAGACCTTCCAGTGCCAGGCCCGCTGCAAAGGTCACGGCATGCTGTTCCGCAATCCCCACATCAAAAAATCTGTCGGGGAAGGCCTTTTGAAATGTATCGAGCCCGGTGCCAGCAGGCATGGCTGCAGTAATTGCCACGATCCTCGGATCTTCCTTGGCCAGTCGTGTAAGTGTCTGGCTGAAGATGCCTGTATAAGAAGGTGGCTTGGACTTTGATAAAGACTTTGGCTTTCCGGTCGGTATATCAAAGGGCCCTACGCCATGAAAGAGATCAGGACGGCGCTCTGCCGGGAGATAACCCTTGCCCTTTTTGGTGAGCATGTGTACCAGCACCGGCCCGGGAATTTTACGCACATTCTTGAGTGTGTCAATCAGCGACTCCAAGTGGTGGCCCGGCAGGGGGCCCACGTACTCGATCTGCAGAGATTCAAAGAGCATCCCTGGAGTCAATAAGGTCTTCAGAGAGTCTTCACTGCGCTTGAGGACTGCCCATATATTTTCACCTACACCAGAGCGCTTAAGAAAGGATTCGAGTTCCTTCTTGAAGCCAGCTATCGGCCTGCTTGTCATCTTTCTGCTCAGAAAGGCCGATAGGGCTCCAACGTTCGGAGAAATGGACATCTCATTATCGTTCAATATGACAATGAGGTCTTTTCTGAGGTGACCGGCATTATTCAGGGCCTCAAAGGCAAGGCCGGCGGTCATAGACCCGTCTCCAATTACTGCTACCACCTTACCATCTTCAGCCTTCAGATCCATGGCAGTTCTAATGCCAAGGGCAGCAGAGATGGACGTACTGCTGTGACCGGCATCGAGGACATCATAAGGGCTCTCACTACGTTTAGGAAAACCACTCAGCCCCTTATATTTACGTAGGGTATTAAATCTATCTACCCTTCCGGTAAGGAGCTTGTGTGCATAGGCCTGGTGTCCTACGTCCCAAATTATGCGGTCTTTTGGTGCATCAAAGACATAATGCAGGGCAATACTCAGCTCTACAACGCCAAGGCTGGAGGCCAAATGCCCTCCTGTTTCAGATACTGTCTCTATGATCTTGTGCCGGATCTCAGAGGCAAGCTGATTGAGCTCCTTGATATTGAGGTCTTTTATATCCTGAGGGCTCTTTATAAATTCAAGCAGACATGACATTGAATCTATCCTCCTTCAATTTGGGATCATCTGTCTCTTTCTACCACATATCTGGCAATGGCCCGTAGAGGATCAGCATCTTCACCAAAAGATGTCAGCTCGGAGAGGGCCTTTTCCAGGAGTTCCTGGGCCTTCTTCTTGGTCTCTTTGATCCCGAACAGGGCGGGATACGTGGCCTTTTGATTTTTATCATCGGAGCCTACCGGTTTCCCGAGAAGCTCTTGGTCTCCTTCCACATCCAGGAGATCGTCTATAATCTGGAATGCGAGTCCCAAAGACTTGCCATACATTTTTAGATGATATATTTCTTCATCATTTCCTTCCCCCAATAGCCCTCCCATCTCCACGGATGCCTCTATCAGGGCCCCGGTCTTACAGGCATGTATAAAGGAGAGGGTCTCTGGATCTACTGACTGACCTTCCATTAATATATCAGCGGTCTGGCCTCCCACCATACCAGAGACCCCTGCGGCCCTTGCAAGTACAAAAATTGCTTCATTTAATAGGGGTAGAGATATCTTCTCTCTCAACTCAGGTCTGCACATGAGTTCAAAGGCATAGGTGAGGAGACCATCCCCTGCAAGTATGGCAATGGCCTCACCATAGACCTTGTGACAGGTGGCCTTACCCCTTCTCAAATCATCATTGTCCATTGCAGGGAGGTCATCGTGGATTAAGGAATAGGTATGGATGCATTCGAGAGCACAGGCCACAGGAAGAAGCGCTTCCTGATCACCGTTAACGGCCTGGGCTCCAGCCAGGAACAGGATGGGCCTTACTCTCTTGCCGCCAGCCATTACGCTGTATTTCATGGCCTCAATTACCCGTCTCGATGGGCCTTGTGGCTTGGGTAGCCAATTATCCAAGGCAGTGTCTACTATATCCTGCTGTCTCTTTAGATATGTGCTAAGGTCAAATGTATTCACGTCTATATATATGACTCACGTCTATGCCGGCTCCGGGATATCTTTTTCCCAGACTTTCAATAGAGGCTTACCATCTTCGTCCCTGGTAAGTTCCTGAATCTGTTTTTCTGCTGCATCCAGGCACTTGGCACAATACCGCGAGAGATTTATTCCCCGCTCAAAGGTCTTAAGGGCCTCGTCAAGGGGAAGTTGATCTCCTTCCATCTGGGCTACAAGCCTTTCGAGTTCTTTTAGGGCCGTTTCAAAGTCCAACTGCTCAGTCATTTTTATCCTCAAGATTGATCCATACAAAAATGTATGTTACCTCATGCCCTATAAAAGTGCAAAAGTCAATAGCAAT
>JALTHV010000156.1 GCA_027004315.1 Deltaproteobacteria bacterium | reverse complement strand
GAGGTATCCATCGAGCTGAAAGACCATAAGAGGTGCCTGTTGCACTGGGGACTCTGTCGTAGTCCCCAGGTACCCTGGGAGATGCCGCCAAGTTCGGTCTGGCCTCAGGGCAGCCGGGCATTTGGCCAAAAAGCCGTTCAGACCCCTTTTGTGGACCAAGATGGTGTCCCTAGGATCGTTATAGGGCTGAATCGGGAATTGGATTTTTCCTATCTCGTCTTTGTCCTCTATTTCCCCGATGAGGACCGCTGGGACAATAATCACGGCAAGAACTACCGGATCGAGATTCCAAGACCTGACAGGCCGTCTCTGATAGATGTACTCAGAGAAAAAGTCCGGCACCAAGAGATTTCTTATGAGCGTATCTATGATATCGATAATGAAGGCCAACTGGCAGTTGCTGTAAGTAGGGATAAAGGCCTATATCATATTGACTTTATTGGCAATATCCCTGGTTCCCTGATCCTGCACTGGGGAGTGGCAAGACGTTTCCCTTATGAATGGTTACTGCCTCCGTCTTCCATATATCCTGCCGGAACAACTCTGTATGAAAACAAGGCTGCTGAGACACCCTTTGTTGAACATAGAGGATACAGGCAGGTCTCACTGAAGATAGACCAAAAAGAGGCGCCTGCAGGCATTCCCTTTGTGCTCAAGAGGGTCGATGGCGGCTGGTGGATAAAAGACCACGGTCGCAATTTCTACGTCCCGGTAGCCGTCTCTCCGGAACAAGAAGTGTCTTTGGACCGTCCTGAACTCTCAGTGATCGCTGATAATATCATTGAAAGGGAGATGAGTCGCAATTCGTGGACCCTGATGCATCGTTTCAATCTGTGTTATGACCTGCTGGATAGTGTCAGGAATAATGTGGATGGACTGGCGCTCATCTTTGTATGGTTGCGTTTTTCTGCCATCAGACAACTGGACTGGCAGCGAAACTACAATACCAAGCCCAGGGAGTTGAGCCATGCAGAGGACCGGTTGACGCTCAGGCTTGCTGATTTCTATACAAAAGAGGGTCCAGAGGGGCGTGATTACATCCGTCTGATACTGACCACAATGGGACGGGGTGGTGAAGGGCAACGAATCCGCGATGGGGTCTTAAACATCATGCATCGCCTCCATATCAAAGAGGTCTCTGGACACTTTATGGAGGAATGGCACCAGAAACTCCACAATAACACTACCCCTGATGATGTTGTCATCTGTGAGGCCTATCTGGGGTTCCTGAAAAATAACGGTGACCTGGATCTCTTCTATAAAATACTCGAAGATGGAGGGGTTACAAGAGAAAGGCTTGAGAGCTTCGAGCGCCCAATTATATCTCACCCTGATTTTGTCCCGTCCATAAAAGATCCGCTGATTCACGAGCTAGAGCAGTTCCTGGGGATTCTCAAGGCCGTTCATTGTGGTACTGATCTCGGTACTGCCATCTATGCTGCCAGGCATCTGCTTGATTCGGATATGCAGGGCCTGATGGACTTCATATGGATGCATCGTGATGATACAGATGCCTGCACGCTTATTAAAAAAATTACCGGGGCACGCCGTCGTCTCAAGGCACAATTGCAAGGCAGTCCAGATGTGGTACGCGACCTGCTTTTTCTGGACCTGGCCCTGGAGAGCTTTTTACGCGTTGTAGTGGAGCGGGGTCTCCACCTGCATTTCAGTGCAGATCAACTGGTAGATCTGATCACAATGCTCTTGGGAAACCTCCTTATCTCAAGAGATAACGACGAGCTTGCACACTGTCTCCACCAGTGGGAACAGGTCAGAGAGATGCCCCATTCTGGGAGAGATTGGGCACTCCGATCCAGGGCCGTAATCGATCGTCTCTCGCGTGCCCTGGGCGTCATAATCGACCGGTATTACCAAGTCCTTCAGCCAAAGGCCGAATTCCTTGGCAGGGCCTTTCATGCCGAATCATGGACCATCTCCCTCTTTAGTGAGGAAGTGGTGCGGGGCAGGCCTGTCTTTGCCCTGTCGATGCTCTTGCGTCAGATAGACCCGATACTGCGTAGCGAGGCCCACCTTGGAAGTTGGCAGGTGATCAGCCAGGGCCAGGGTACAGGCCAGGTAGAGGTGGTCTCTCTCTTGAGATCTGTTCAGGGCAAGACCTTTGCCCGGCCCACAGTCATTATTGCCGACAGGGTTACAGGAGAGGAGGAGATCCCCAAAGAGGTGATTGCGGTCATCACGCCAGATTTGATCGACATAGTATCCCATGTTGCAATCCGGGCCAGAAATGCCCATGTGCTCTTTGCTACCTGCTATGACCCTGACATAATAGGACGCCTGAAGTCACTCAGCGGGCACCTCCTCAACTTGGGTGTAAATGCAGCAGGAGACGTGATATTTAGTGAGGCTATAGGGAAATTGAGTACTTCCCCGGGGCGTATTTCGCCGGTTCCCAGGATAGCTAGGCCTTCTTTCACTACCTATGCCGTATCAGCAGACGATTTCAACCAGGAGATTCTTGGGGGCAAGTCCAACAATCTGAGACACCTGCAGAGTAGGTTGCCTGAGTGGATAGGTCTCCCCAATTCAGTGGCCATACCATTCGGGGTCTTTGAAAAGGTGCTTGCCTGTAAAGACAACAAGGAGATTGCCGGGCAATATGACAAATTGATTCGACGGCTGGACAGAGATACAGAAGAGGCGGATATAGAGATACTGGGTGAACTCCGCAAGATCATCTTGGACCTCAAGGCACCGGATGACCTGATCTCCGGGCTTCATGGAGTGATAGATGATGCAGGGCTCCCGTGGCCATCAAACTGGGGAGATGCCTGGACATGTATCAAAGGTGTATGGGCCTCAAAGTGGAATGAGAGGGCATATCTGAGCCGCAAAACAAATGGGATTCCCCATTCGGATCTCTTCATGGCCGTACTCATTCAAGAGGTAATCAAGGCCGATTACAGCTTTGTAATCCACACCGTTAATCCCTGTACAGGTAACAGAAATGAGATCTATGCCGAGGTAGTCCCAGGCCTTGGTGAGACACTGGTTGGCAACTATCCTGGAAAGGCCCTCAGCTTCACCTGCAGGAAGGGAAGGGATAAACCAGAAATCCTGGCCTTCCCGAGTAAGAGTGTTGCTATTTTCGGCAGAGGCCTGATCTTCCGTTCGGATTCTAATGGGGAAGACCTGGCCGGGTATGCCGGTGCCGGCCTTTACGACAGCATCATGCTGGAGCCATCGGTCAAGGTCTCCCTGGATTATACACGTGAGCCGCTCGTGCAGGATAGGGATTTTCAAAGGGACTTTTTGATTGCTGTGGCCAATATCGGCACAGTTGTTGAGAAGGCTATGGGCTCTCCGCAGGATATTGAAGGGGCCTACTCGAAAGGTCGGTACTACGTCGTACAGACGCGGCCTCAGGTTGGGCTTGAAAATGAATAGAAAAGTGCATATCCGGATTGGCAACCAGAGCGCCTTCTCTGCCCCAAGTATAATGGAGCCCTTTGAGTATGCAGTGACCAACGGCTTTGATGCCTTTGAGTGGTTTCCAGACAAGAGAG
>JALTHV010000155.1 GCA_027004315.1 Deltaproteobacteria bacterium | reverse complement strand
GCCTTATCCAGTAGCTGGAGATAATCAGTACCTATCTGGTGCCCCAATGCCCTTGATCCGCAGTGGATTGACACCACTACATCTCCCTCTTCCAGACCAAAGGCCTCGGCCGATGGCCGGTGAAAGACCTCTTCCACATACTGTATCTCCAGGTAGTGATTTCCAGAGCCCAGGGTCCCGACCTGCCGGTATTGGCGGCGTTTTGCAGTATCTGAGACACAAGAGGGATCGGCCCCTGATAGCCTGCCTCTCTCCTCTATATATTCCAGGTCTTCAGGGGATCCATAGCCCTGTTCTACTGCCCACTGGGCACCTCCAGTGAGGACATCGTCCAGCTCGGCAGGCCTGAGCCTGATTTTGCCCTCTGATCCCACGCCGGCAGGTACTACCTGGAAGAGTCGATCGATCAAGGGCTCGAGATAGGGCAGGATCTCGTCTCGCTTGAGCCCGGTCAAGAGGTCCCGGACCCCGCAGGATATATCATAGCCAACCCCACCTACAGAGATGATGCCTCCACTATCTGGATCAAATGCCGCTACTCCCCCAATGGGGAAGCCATAGCCCCAATGGGCATCAGGCATGGCAATGGCAGTCTGTACGATTCCTGGCAGAGAGGCCACATTGCTGAGCTGCTCGCAGACCTTTTCGTCCATCTCAGAGACCAGGTCCTGACTGGCAAAGATGAGACCAGGGACCCTCATATCCCCTTTTCTGGGGATCTCCCACTGATAGTCTCCCAGACGCCTCAGCCGATTAATATCCATTGTCTATCCCATTCCAGAATATAGATACGTCTCTTGCCTCATACTTTTAGCTTTGACCTTTGAGCTTTACATTATACATCTACAACACACTGGGCAATCCAGCAGTCCCCATTTTTTCTGACTGCAAGCCCTGTAAATGTTGCACCCTTGACCTCTACCCCACGCCGGTGCCTTGAGATATCAAAAGATTCTCCAGTGGCAATGCCTGTAAGGCTGAGGCCCTGTATCTTCACCTGGAATCTGCTGAATATCAGCCTCTCTATATCAGATTCGGCCAGGAGGGAATTGAGCCAGACCACAAACAGGGCCTCTCTGTCAGGGGATTCACAGGAGACATGGGCCGATCTCTTTGGGATGACGGTATCGAGGTCTTCCACCATGAGAGAATACATGGCCCTTGCCCCATTCTCAAAGGCCTCTGAGAGCGTCTTCCCCCTGCCCCTGATCCCAATATCGGCTCCATGATCAAAGGTCTCATAGGAGCCCGGCATGTCTATCCCACTTTTTGTGTCCCCATTCTATCCATCCCCAGGTAGACAGACCTGTAAAGACCACAAACAGGGCTGCCTGTGCATAGATGCCATAGTAGATGTTCACGACTATCCATCCGATATTGGCCACCGTATAGACTGCAAAGCCAGAGCGTCTCTTTTTGATGTTCAGTATTGCCCCTATTATACTGAGTATGGTCAATGCCCAGGGAAAGACATATTTCATTGTCTCTTTATTCCTTTTTATGTCTTTTCATCTCTTCCTCTGACATCTTTTGGATCTGGGCAACGATATCGGGATTTGCCAGGGTAGTTACATCTCCTACGTCCCTTCCATTAGAGATGGCTGAGAGTGTCCTGCGCATGATCTTTCCCGAACGTGTCTTTGGCATATCAGGTACAATCCAGACCTTCCTTGGTCTTGCAATCTTTCCAATAGATCTACAGATGCTCTCTGAGACCTTGTCTGCCAACTCCCTGCTGGGTTCGTATCCTGGCTTTAGAGATATATATACATCAGGGACCATACCCTTTATCTCATCTGTTACGTGGACAACGGCTGCCTCTGCCACTTCAAAGACATCGAGTGCAGCAGACTCGAGCTCTTTGGTGCCCAGACGGTGTCCAGAGACATTGATTACGTCATCGATTCTGCCCAGGATACGGAAATAACCATCCTTGGTTACTACTGCTGCATCCCCAGAGAGATAGGGCCAATCCCGCCAATTCTTGCTATCTCTGTCTCTGCAGTACTTTGCATAATAGGTAGAGACATATCGGTCGCGGTCTTTCCATATTGTCTGAAATGCACCAGGCCATGGGTTCTGTATACATATATTACCTGCCCTGCCCGATCCTGGCTTGAGTTCATTTCCTTCATCGTCATAGATTATCGGGTGGATTCCAGGCACACCCGGACCCGCACTGCCTGGCTTCATGGGTTTTACTGCAGGTACAGTACTGCATAGAAATCCACCGGTCTCTGTCTGCCACCATGTATCGACTATTACGGCCTCTCCCTTTCCAACTACATTATAGAACCACTTCCATACCTCTGGCTCGATCGGTTCTCCAACACTGGTCATGTGCTTAAAGTGATAATTGTATTTTGCAGGCTCGTCTGGACCAAATTTTCTCAAGAGCCGTATGACCGTAGGTGCAGTGTGGAATATATTTACATCTAACTCTTCGGCTATCCTCCAGGGCCGTCCAGTATCTGGATAGGTAATTGCACCCTCATAGATCACAGTAGATGCACCTAGTGCAAGGGGGCCATAGACCACATATGAGTGCCCTGTGATCCAGCCTATATCTGCTGTACACCAGTAGACATCTTCTGGGTGGATGTCCTGGATATACTTTGATGTACCTGCCACATAGGCAAGATAACCACCCGTGCTGTGCTGGCAGCCCTTGGGCTTTCCAGTAGTCCCGCTGGTGTACATCAGGAATAGAGGGGCCTCGGCCGGCATATGTACTGGCTCTACGGTCCTGCCGCGGTAGTCCTTGAGCAGGCTATCTACAGAATAATCACGGCCATCGACCATAGGTGTAGGGCTTGAATATCTTTCTGGATAACGCCGCCAGACTAAGACCTTATCGACAGTCTGGCCTTGACTTTTGGCTATTTCCACGGCCGTGTCGGCATTCTTTTTGTGGTCTAAGAGCTTGCCATTCCTGTAATATCCATCAATAGTTATGAGGACATTACTCCCGGAGTCTACAATCCTGTCTGCGCAGGCAATGCCACTGAAACCCCCAAATACCTCAGAGTGAATGATACCTAGCCTGGCACAGGCAAGCATACTTATCGGGAGCTCTGCCACCATTGGCATATATAGTGTTACCCTGTCACCGGTCTTCAGGCCTGCAAAGTCTTGAAGGAGTGCAGCAAACTCATTGACCTTTTTATAGAGTTCCTGATAGGTGATGTGTTGGGTACGTTCTGTTTCAGGTTCTGGGACCCAGTGGATTGCCGTCTTATTCTTATTTTTTTTGAGGTGCCTGTCTATGCAGTTATAGCAGGCATTGATTTCTCCACCCACAAACCACTTCCAGCAGGGCGCATCACTTGCGTCAAATGTGGTATGCCAATACCTGTACCAGTCAAGCAGGTCCGCATACTCCTTGAAGCATTCAGGGAAATTGTCTAGACTGAATCGGTCATATATAGATTTGTCTGTTACGTTTGCCTGGGCAATAAATTTTGTAGAGGGATAAAAGTATTCTTGTTCTGTCCAATGTACATCAATCTGTGCCTGAGATGTCT
>JALTHV010000154.1 GCA_027004315.1 Deltaproteobacteria bacterium | reverse complement strand
ATCCTTAAGCACATGTGCACATGATCAGGCATCAAGTGCCCCTCCAAAATTTCTACACCACAGTATCTCTCCCATGGCGATCTTAACTTTTCCGTACAATCTCCTTTTACGATATTTCGGGACGATAACCACATGATATTTGCAATCCCATCTTACATGCGATAAGCTTTGCCATTCGTGCATAGGCTTTTCCTCCGATGTTCCCCTTCCGGAGCCTTCCCGGACGAAAAGCCTATTTTATTTCTCTCCGGATCGGTAGAACCTCTCCGGGTCACACCGCCATAGGCGGTGGTTTAAGCGATTAAATTAACAGCATTCTCTGAAAAATGAATAACATGACTGTAAGCGATCATGGGTAGCCTTTTCTGGAATTCTGGAAATGATTTGTATTAGCCCTGTAGTTTTCTTGGCTTTTGCAATAGAGGAAACCTTTTTTGCCGCCATATGAGATATTTTTACGTCAAATTTTATCAATACAGAAGCTTATTGCTGTTCCGTAGCCATTTTAATGCATTTACTGCGGTCAATCTTGCCGCTGCCGCTTTTCGGCAGGGCACGAACTAGCCTGACCTCGCCTGGAACCTTGTATTTAGGGAGGTTGTTGGCACAATGGGCCCGTATGTCACGCGATTTACAGTCTCTGTTTCCTGGGGTCGCCAAGGCCACCAGCCTGTGCCCAAGCAGGTCATCAGGGATGCCCAGGACTATCGTCTCTATGACCAGGCCCGAAGAGAGAATCACTTCCTCTATATCCTGGGGATTTATCCTGTGCCCCCCTACCTTCAGTAGACGGTCTTTTCTTCCCTGCACATAAAAGAATCCCTCTTCATCCTGGTAACCGAAGTCGCCTGTGTGGTAGCCTTTATCATCCAGGATACGGGCAGTACCTTCAGGGTCGTTCCAGTATCCCTGCATGATGTTTGGCCCTGAAGCCACGATTTCCCCCACCTTTGCGGGAGGCAATTCCTGCCCATCACTACCCAACACCTTCATGGTAACCCCAGGGATGGCCTTGCCTATAGAATCCATTTTTTCATTATATTGCCTAGGGTCCAGATATGTCAGACGTGCCGAGGCCTCAGTAGCCCCGTACATGATATAGATCTCTGTGTGGCTGGGCAGGGTCTGCCTCAGATCTTCCTTTAGGCGCCGGGACATATGGCCTCCGGCCTGGGAGCAGTAGCGCAGACAAGGAAGTTTATCTCGGTAACTTGCAAGTGGCGACCTATGAAGCAGATAGGCATATGTAGAGGGTACTCCTGAAAATCCGGTCACACGCTCTTGGACCATCTCCCTGAGCACTGCCGCGGGAAAGGCAAACTTGTTGTTTAGCACCACGGTCCCCCCAACGGCAAAATGCGTATTCAAGAGGGACTTCCCCATAACATAGAAAAAGGGGAGGACAACCATCTGGATATCATCTTTTGTTAAATGGAGATATTGGCAGATAGCATTTGTGTTGGATACGATGTTCTTGTGAGAAAGCATTACACCTTTTGGCTCTCCTGTAGAACCTGAAGTATAGATGATGCTTGCCAGTCCTGTTTCTTTAATTTCAAGGCCTGGATCCAAGCCATCACCACATGAAAGGACATTAGTGAACGTGGTTATATCCAGCCCTCTGTCATCTAAAATTGAAGAATAATCCCTGATTATCAATTTTGAGTCCTGAATTAAAGATGTATCAGAGGCCTTGAGGAGCCTTTCAAATTTCCCAGAGGTGATAATAGCGCTGGGATTAAGCCCGGCAAGAAGCGGGTTCAACCCATCCGGCTTGATGTCAGTGCTCAGGGGGACCGCTACGCCCCCGGCCTTGAGAATAGCATAATAGCTCACCACATATTCAAGACTATTTTTAAGGAGAAGGACAACGCGGTCACCTCTTGAGACCCCCTGGTCAACCAGCCATAGGCAGAGCTGATTGGAATAATTGTTGATTTCGCCGTAGGTAGCACGGACGTCCCCATGGATAAGGGCTGTCTTGTCAGGAAAGCGCTTCGCACTGGATTCCAGGAAGTGGTGGACGAGGGCTATCTCCTTCCTTTTGCTTTGCATTTTCTATTCAGCATCAGAATCAGTGTAACCGTTCACATCCCCCCAGCCAGCAGTAGCCTTTTTCAGGTTTTCAGGAGCATCGCTTGATGCACAAGATCAGGGCACTCTGCCATTAATCCGCACTGAACCCCTTCAAAAGGCTACCGCTGGCCGGGGACATAAACAGTTACGAATCAGTAGACTTTCTCTCCAGATACCCTGCCACGTTCGCGATTGAGTCAAGGTTTTCGGGAATCAGCTCCTCATCTTTCACTGCAATACCGAATTCTTCTTCCAGGAAGCTTACCAACTCCAGGATGCCCGTTGAATCGATAATCCCTTCCTCAAGAAATGACGAATCATCAAGCAGGCCGCCATCATTTCCGAAGAGGAAATTTTCCACTATGAACGATCTAACCTTGTCTTTCGCCTCACTCATATCCCAAGTTTCTCCTTAGCATATTTAACCATGGCCATGTCTTGGCCGCTGTAGATTTTTTTTATGCCTTCTTCCCGGCCCATGATACCCTGCCGCACCATGTTTGCTATCTCCCATACATATGGGTGAAAATGGTGACGATCAATGTGACATTGGTTGGCAAAGGCATTCAGAAGGCAATTTGTTGAATTCGTATCTGTGTCCGTCGGGACCT
This sequence comes from Deltaproteobacteria bacterium, assembly GCA_027004315.1. Lineage (GTDB taxonomy): Bacteria > Desulfobacterota > Dissulfuribacteria > Dissulfuribacterales > UBA3076 > JALTHG01. Next base: position 853 of record JALTHV010000154.1, on the reverse strand, counting down.
GCCAGGCCATTTTCTCCAGATCTTTCTTGACGGCCTCTTCATCATATTCAAAAAATGCCAGCGGATGAACGTTGTAGGGGAAACGGGCCCTGTATTCCTCAAAGTAGGAATCCGGTATAAAGTACGCCGCCATTTCCTTGGATATCTCTCCAGGAAAGGCCTTTTTCAGGACCTTTGTGTTTTGCCCCATAAAAGCAGGATTGGTCTTCATGATGGCAGACTGGATAGGGGCCTGGCCCGGTGACCATCCAAAGGCAACTATAGGAATGGACATCTCTAGTGCCGTCTTTAATACTATGTTCTTGATTAGGCCTATACAGGCAGTACAGATGGCGCTGGCACGGAGAAGGGTTGGAGCGGGAAATATGTCTTCTGCTGCAGCATGCCTGAAAATTGTCTTCACAATCGGCCAGGGAGGCCTGAAGCGGATAAGGTCTATCCCAAGCGAGTCAGTGATTTTTGTTATGTTCTCCCAGGCCATAGGAGAGACAAAATGATTGTCGAATGTCACAGCCAGGATGCGGAGTCCATAGCGCTCCCTGATGAGTTTGAGTGCATAGCTCGAATCCTTTCCACCACTGTACGCCATAACCACGTCATAGCTTGGGGCAACCCCCTTGAGACCCCTCATTAACTCATCCAGCCGATCCCGGTAAAGGGCCTTCTTTTGAGGGCTTTTTTTAAGGGCTTTTTCTTCCCTGTGGCAGTAGTTGCAGACACCATCCTCGTCAAAAGAGATGCCTGGGAATGTCTCAGGGAGGATACATCGGGTACAAATTCTTGGTAAACTCATATCTTCTCCTGGATTCTAAATATATTTTTTTATGCCCCTAAGCTGATGTACAGGTAACCG
>JALTHV010000153.1 GCA_027004315.1 Deltaproteobacteria bacterium | reverse complement strand
AAAGGGGTCACAGACAAAAGCCTGTAACCCCTTGATTTTCTTGGGGTGAGCGATGGGAATCGAACCCACAGCCTTCGGGGCCACAACCCGACGCTCTAACCGTTGAGCCACGCCCACCATTGATCGTCTATTTTATTCTAATCAAAATACTCCATCTGCTGCATTGTTTCAATCTCCTATTTTTAGTATCATCAGATATAATTCCAAATTATGTTCTTTAAATGCCGAAATGGAGGAATAAATAACATGAAAGAGGTAAAGACTCTTTCTGCAGGTGTAATATTGGTCAGGAAGGGTGAGATTGACTGGAACTATCTGTTGCTCAGGGCCTATGCCTACTGGGATTTTCCAAAGGGGATTGTAGAGCCAGGTGAATCTCCTATCGAGGCCGCCAAGAGGGAGGTAGAAGAGGAGACCAGCTTAAAAGAACTCAATTTTCGCTGGGGATATGACTACAGGGAGACTGGTCCCTATAATCGGGGTAAAATAGCCCGTTATTATGTAGCAGAGACCAACGAGGACCATGTACGCCTCCTGCCGAATCCAGAAATAGGCAGGCCGGAACACGATGAGTATCGCTGGGTATCATATGAAGAGGCCCTCTCTCTGGTGGCGGCACGGGTGAAAGAGGCCCTTGAGTGGGCCTATAAGACCATCACTATAGACTCACCCAAGAGTCACGGCTAGTCTTCCTCTGTTTCCCTTTTGTGATCTTTTCTATAACCTCCTCTAGGTAAAGTATCAGGCCAGGATGGTGGCCTGGCGCAAAAGCCGGGCTCTAGCTCACCACAATCCTTAAATAGAGTCTGCTCTATTAGGATCAAAGGTGTATAATCACTATCTGTAACCCCATGCAATCGCAGAGACATATCAGTTATTTCAATCGTTGTTAGATCATTTGGGATCAGAGATGGAACAGGGGATTCTATGCCATCCTGGGGACTAGCTATTCTGGCACTTATATCGGGGCTGATTTTTCTCTCGGGTGGTGCCGAGGCCCTTACTAATGGAGCTGTACGTATAGCCCATCGCCTGGGAGTGAGCCCTATGGTGATCGGCCTCACCATTGTGGCCATTGGTACCTCGACTCCAGAGATGGGTGTATCGATATCTGCAGCCCTTTCCGGCAGTAACGACATCACTATGGGCAATATCGTGGGGAGCAATATAGCCAATATAGGCCTGATCTTGGGGATCGGGGCCGTGCTCACCCCCTTAAAGATAGGACTGAGGATGCTCAAGATAGAGATCCCTTTGCTAATAGCAGTGAGTTCAGTTGTCTGGGCCTTTGCTGCAAAAGGGCATCTGGGAGGTATAGCAGGACTGCTTTTACTCTCTGTCTTTACAGTCTATTGCCTGACCCTGTACTGGCACAACAAGAAAGAGTCCTATGCAGTCCACGCAGAATTCGGGGAGGCCTTAAGTAACAAAAATTCCCTTGGCCTTGATCTTTTTTTGATAATAGCAGGGCTGGTGGGCCTGATTCTCGGTTCCAAATTACTGGTTTGGGGGGCAGAAAGCATTGCAAGGTATCTGGGTATATCCGAGCTAGTAGTGGGCCTGACCCTGACGGCAGTAGGTACGTCTCTGCCTGAACTGGCCACTACAGTGGCGGCGGCCCGTAAGGGTCAGGGGGACCTGATCCTGGGGAATGTAGTGGGGAGCAATTTTGCCAATCTATGCCTTGTAATCGGCGTTACGGCCTGCATCACCCCTATTAAGATAAACCCGGCTATATTATATCGGGACTTCCCTGTAATGATGGCCTTTACCCTGATTCTGTTGCCTGTCATGAGGATTGGGATGAAGGTAAGCAGATGGGATGGGGCGATCCTGCTCATCTTGTATGGCATATATATCGCTTTTTTGGCCGGGGTATAGGAGAAATCTTTATGATTGATTGGTCTTCAGATCTCAATCCTGCACAGTTAGAGGCAGTATTCCACCAGGGTGGCCCACTCCTTGTGGTTGCAGGGCCAGGCACAGGCAAGACCAGGGTCCTCAGTTACCGGATCGGATATCTCATAGATGCAGGTATTGCCAGACCAGACCAGATACTTGCCATAACCTTTACCAACCAGGCCGCAAGGGAGATCTCTGGGCGTATCTCCAGGCTTTTAGGAGGTGAAATTTTCAAGGGGGAGAGGCAGATACCCAGGATAGGCACATTCCATGGCTGGGCCCTGGGCCTCTTGAGGGAGACCCTCGGTGAAGAGGCAAGGCTCCCTATAGACGAGAGGGATGCCAGGGGAATCTGTAGGGATGCGCTAAGGAATTTGGGCCTATCGGCTGCAAGACCTCAAGGCATCTACGAACGTATCTCATGGGCCAAGCAGTATTATCCCCCAAGGATAGATGAGGATGAGGAGCTGGAGGCCGTGTACCAGGCATATAATGCGCTTCTCAAAAAATATGGCCTTTGGGACTATGATGACCTCCTCCTTGAGGTATTGCGGCTCTTTGAAGACGATAAGATCAGGACAGGATTCCATAGGGATGTCCCCTTCGTCCTGATAGACGAGTTTCAGGACGTCAGCCCTGTCCAGTATGCCCTGGTCAAGGCTATGGCAAGAAAAGATGGGGAGATCGCAGTAATCGGCGACCCCAATCAGTCCATTTATGGGTTCAGGGGCGCAGACCCAAAATTCTTACGGCATTTTAGCATGGATTTTGAGGCGGTAAAGACAGTGACCCTGGATATCGCGTACAGGTGTCCCCAGGCATTTCTTGACGCCGCGATGTGTGTTGCCAGGTGTGAAAAGGCAATTCATCTGAAATCTGCCAGAAAGGAGACACCCAGGATCACGATAAGGTCTTTTAAGGACCCTATGGCCGAGGCAAGGTGGGTGGCAAGGACTATTGAACAGAGAGTAGGAGGGCTCAGTTTTGATTCACTGAATAGTGGCACCGCCTCTGGCATTGACCTGAAGGGCCTTTCAGACGTGGCTGTACTGTTCAGGGCCAAGGCATTGGGGAGTCATCTTTCCGAGGCCCTGTCGAGCCAGGGGATACCCTTTCAGCGGGCAGATGCCCCTGATCCCCTGGCCCAAGAGGAGCTTCGCTCTGTATGGCGTATCTGGGAGGCAGTGAAGGGGAGGGCTGTCCAATATCATCTCAAAAGGATGCCAGGTAATGGAGACCTGTGGGGTGAGAGGGTCCAGGACCTGAGATCCAGGTCCCAGGGGCAGGGTGGCCCCCAGCTCCTGGGTTCCATTATCGAAATGCTTGACCTCGATCCAAACAGGCCGGTCTTGAGGACCTTGATGCATACCCTCGAGAGGCATCCGGGAGAGGACTCCCTTGCCGTCCTGATCCGGGATGAGGCCGATATGCTGGATGTCAACATAGAGGCGGTATCCCTGCTCTCGATCCATGCGGCCAAGGGCCTTGAGTTCCCGGTAGTCTTTATGATTGGATGTGAGGACGGGATCATCCCATGGAGAGAGGCCGATCCAAAAGAGGAGAGAAGGCTTTTCTATGTTGGCCTTACCAGGGCATCAGAGAAGATATACCTGAGCCATGTGAGGCGCCGAAGGCTCTTTGGACA
>JALTHV010000152.1 GCA_027004315.1 Deltaproteobacteria bacterium | reverse complement strand
TATATTTGACAGCATTTGATCCGGATTGACAACCCCTAAAGACCAAATTAAGCTATCGAGGTATAAGTCCTCAATAGGTCGGAGTAAGATATCTGGATTTTGGTTTTTGCCGGGATGACATCTGAATGTGACTGCCTGCCCATCCTGTGAAAGCAGGGATCCAGTGGATAATTACATATAAAAAAGGGCGATTAGCTCAGTTGGATAGAGCGTTGGCCTCCGAAGCCAAAGGTCGGGCGTTCGAATCGCCCATCGCCCACCATTGTGAATAGGCCAATCCTGTTAGGACTGGCTTTTGGGGGCATTGGCTGTTATCATCCAAAAGATTGGGTGTAGGAATGGGAAGATATAACAAAAAAATAACGTAGGAAGGGGGGATACCTTTTGACGATTGTGGTAGAGGTCCAGGACAACCTGGAAAAGGCCCTCAGAGTGCTCAAGAAAAAGATGCAACTTGATGGACTCCAGAGGGAACTTAAAAATCGTCGCTTTTACGAGAAACCAAGTGTAAAAAAACGCCGTAAGATGCAGGAGGCCGAGCGTAGACGTCGTAAGGCCCAACGCAGACGGAGATGATGTTGTAAGGGAACTAGACCGAGGAGCCTAGTTCCCTTGTTTAATCCACAGATGTCGCAGATTACACAGATTACCTAGCTACTCTGTGCCACCAAGACCCTGTCTCTTCCAGATAGATCCCTTTTTATCTCTGCATGTCTGTACATATCAGTGGCTAAGGCCGTTTGGAGGGCCTGTCTTCCCTGATCCCACCCAATTTCGCAGACAAACCATGCCCCTCTGTGGAGTATTCCGGGCACTGCCTTGATGAGTTTGGTGACTTCTTTTAGACCATTTTCTCCGGTAAAGAGGGCCTGTTCTGGTTCATAATCCAATATTTCTTTGGCTATGAACTCCCTGGCCCTATAGGCCACATAGGGTGGATTGCTGACAATCAGGTCAAATCCCCGGATACCTGTATCACGCAATCTAAACGGACAGATCCAGTCTGCCTGTACCATGTATGTCCTCGATCCTACTCTCAGTCTCCCGGCATTCTGGCGTGCCAGGATCAGGGCGGGAAAGGATCTGTCTGTCGCCAGGACAGTGGCCTCAGGGACCTCATGCGCGAGTGTTATCGCCAGAATGCCGCACCCAGTACCCAGATCCAGTATAAGGGGCCTTGTCCATCCCTCGTGTTTTATTATGGAAAGGGCAGTTTCTACGACCAGCTCGGTCTCAGGCCTGGGGATCAAGGTATCCCTAGTCACCCTAAAGGAGAGAGACCAGAATTCCCTTTGACCTAATATATAGGCAGTGGGTTCATGCATGGCCCTCCGCGCAACAAGGGCCATAAACTCTCTAATTAGAGGGTCCTCAAGAGATAGATCAGAATGGAGATAAAGCCAGGGCCGTTCTCTTCTTAAGACATAGGCCAGCAGGACCTCGGCCTCCAGTCGTGGATTCTCTATGTGGGCCCTGGTGAGTTGTCTGGATGCGGAGTCGAGGACCTGGGCTATGGTCATAGACCCTGGGCGTAACTGTTCACACCCCCTCCTGTTGCAACCGTCCACGTCCCCGGGGGAATGTGAGGTTACCCCTGGGCCATGGCCTGTGCCTGATAGTGGGTCCCAAGGGCCTCTATAATCTCGTCTATATCCCCGTCCATTATGGACTCAAGACGATATAGAGTAAGGCCTATGCGGTGATCGGTCAATCTTCCTTGGGGAAAATTATAGGTACGGATACGCCCGCTCCTGTCCCCCGTACCTACCATGCTCCGGCGTTCTTCTGAGACCTGGGATTCCTGTTCACTACGTTTCAGATCCAGGAGACGCGCAGATAGCACCTTCATGGCCTTGGCCTTGTTCTTGTGCTGTGAGCGCTCATCTTGACACTGTACAACCATACCAGTCGGTATATGGGTGATACGTACAGCAGAGCTTGTCTTGTTGACATGTTGTCCTCCTGCCCCTGAGGAACGATATACATCAATGCGGAGGTCATCTGGATCAATGTCTACGTCTACCTCACTGGCCTCCGGGAGTACAGCCACAGTGACGGCAGACGTATGGATGCGTCCCTGGGCCTCTGTATCAGGTACTCTCTGGACCCTATGGGTGCCACACTCGTACTTCAGGCGGCTGTAGACCCTATCCCCTGAGACAAGTGCTATGATCTCCTTGAATCCTCCGATCCCAGTATAATGGGCAGTCAATACCTCTACCTTCCAGTTTTTACGTTCAGCATAGTGGCTATACATGCGGAAGAGATCCGCTGCAAAGAGTGCAGCCTCATCTCCGCCTATGCCGGCCCTGATTTCTAAAATTACGTTCTTTTCGTCGTTGGGGTCCTTAGGCAGGAGCAGAGACTTCATCCGTTGCTCAAGTTTCTGCTTTTTCTCCTCAAATTCCTTATGCTCTGCCCATGCGAGTTGCTGGATCTCCGGGTCGGGGTCCTTGAGCAGTCCCTTGTCGTCGTCAATCCGTTTGAGCAGCTCACGGTACTGGCGGTAAGCCAGGACAATTTTGTTCAGATCGGCATGCTCTTTTGCAATTTCCTGATACCTCTTTTGGTCCTTCATTAAGTCAGGATCACTGAGCTCTTTCTCCAGGGCTTGGTATCTGTTTTCTAATTCTTGAAGTTTGGCTAACATCTCAAGGTGTGATACACAATAACTCAACTTTCTGAATAATGTATTTATCTATGATTACAAAAAAAAGTGATTTCGCTCAAAGGCCCAGAGGTGAGGAGCGACTTTTCAAAAAATGGATTTTACTGTAACCGTTCATACCCCCACCTGTTGCAACCCTCCACGTCCCCGGGGGAGATGTGAACAGTTACATTTTACTAGAGGTAGAAAGAATGAAACAAGACCATAGATAGGTTCTCAGGAGAATCAGGCCTCTTTTGGTTTATTGCCATACTTGCGGTAGAATTTTTCTACCCTTCCTGCTGTGTCTACGAGTTTCTGCTTTCCGGTAAAGAATGGATGACATTTAGAGCAGATCTCTACCTTGATCTCTTTTCTAGTCGAACCTACCTCAAATTCATTGCCACAGGCACACTTTACCTTGGCCTTGTAATATTTTGGGTGAATTTTTTCCTTCATTATTTAACCTCGCTATTAGTCATCGTCTTTCCTGAACATATCATCTATTCATAGATGCCAAAAACTCAGCATTATTTTCTGTTTTCTGCATCTTGTCAAGGAGGAATTCCATACTATCTATGGGATTTAAGGGTGACAGGAGCTTCCGCAGGATCCAGACCCGATTTAATACATCCTTGGGCAATAGCAGTTCCTCCTTTCTTGTGCCAGAGTGATTGATGTCAATGGAGGGGAAGATGCGTCTGTCAGTCAATTTTCTGTCCAGGTGTATTTCCATATTTCCAGTGCCCTTAAATTCCTCGAATATGACCTCATCCATCCTGCTTCCTGTATCTACTAGGGCTGTAGCTATTATAGTGAGGCTGCCTCCCTCCTCTATATTCCTGGCGGCCCCAAAAAAGCGCTTGGGCTTATGGAGGGCATTGGAATCTACACCTCCAGAGAGAATCTTCCCACTTGGGGGGACTACAGTGTTATAGGCCCTGGCGAGTCTGGTGATGCTGTCCAGGAGTATTATCACATCCCGTTTGTGTTCTACCAGACACTTTGCCTTCTCAATGACCATTTTAGATACCTGTATATGGCGTTGAGGTGGCTCATCAAAGGTGGAACTTACTACCTCGGCCCTTACTGAACGCTGCATGTCTGTGACTTCTTCCGGCCTCTCATCTATAAGCAAGACTATCAGTATTACCTCGGGATAATTTTTTGAGATACTATTGGCAATATTTTGGAGTAACATAGTCTTGCCGGTACGGGGAGGTGCGACTATAAGTCCCCTTTGGCCTTTACCAATAGGGGTAAGCAGGTCCATAATTCTGGCAGAGTAGTTATCTGAATCGGTCTCCAGCTTGAATCGTTCATTGGGATAAAGCGGGGTCAGGTTGTCAAATATTATCTTATCAAAGGATGCCTCTGGGGGATCAAAGTTCAGAGATTTTACCTTTAACAGGGCAAAGTATCGTTCTCCTTCCTTTGGGGGCCGGATCCGGCCAGAGATAGTGTCGCCAGTTTTTAGGCCAAAACGCCTGATTTGTGATGGAGATACATATGTATCGTCTGGACCTGGCAGATAATTGTAGTCTGGACTGCGGAGGAATCCAAATCCATCCTGGAGTATTTCCAATACACCTTCACCATAGACAAGACCATTATGGGCTTTGAGTATAGCAAATATGAGCTCTTGCCTACGCATTGCAGAAGGAGACTCTATGCCAAGATCCTTTGCTATCTTATAGAGCTCAGTCATACTTTTCTGTTTAATATCTTTTAAATTTATTATCTTGAGATTAGTCGTGTTATTTTTTGTTTTGTTCAATTGTCTATTTTCCTTCAACTTTTTAGATATGGAGTTACCTCTGCCAGAGAAATCGAAAAGATGAAACTCAAGGGAATATTTATATTCTCAGGGGATCACTAAATAAAGATGTATCAATTCAGTCTTGAGACCCGAGGAATCTAGCGATACCGGGTAGAGTGAATAGTCAGACCCTCTTACAGGGATTGTATCTGCTCCTCTTTTAGAGAGCAGCAATCCTTACTAGACCATCCATGATGGTGCTAATTGACATCAGCAAATCTGCCTGTCCCTTGCCTTACATCTTTGGCAAACTGGCTGCTGCATAGACCTGAGTTAAGCCTTCACGATTCCAGAGGACTGCTAAAAAAGATACATCAACTCAAGTTGACAGTTTCGTAAAAATCCAAAGTATCACGCAAAGTCGCCAAGGCGCAAAGTTTTTTCTTTAATAACAAAGGATTGCCTTTGCGAGCTTTGCGTCTTTGCGTAAGAAAAAAGATCTTTTACGAGGGCATCTAAATTATACCCCAAGAAAATCTGCCGACGTCGACGCAGGAAGTGAAAGATTATCCCAGAATTTATATAATGCCTTTAGGAAATATCATTAACGAGATATCTAATGCTTGAGAATAATAAGACATTCGATAGATAGCATAAATTTGACTTATTAAGTCCGGACGCTGCCCAAATAAAACGACTCAATATAGTCATATAATTTTGCATTTGTCAATGCCTTTTTATCTTAAAAATTTATTTCTTTTTTAGCTAAGGCCCGGGGCCTTCCAACCCAGACGTGAGTTCAGGCGCACAAGGAGAGACAATGCCTTGTTGATCGGGGTTGTAATCCCGAGCCTTTTGCCCATTTCGGTGATGGCGCCATTGATATAATCGATTTCTGTGGACTTACTATTGATCCGGTCCTGGAGCATGGAGGACCTGTTCTTAGAAGTTGCCTTACACACGGAACGTACCATTTCAATAGTCTCTTCAAGGGTAAGGCCTAGATCGATGCCTTTTTTTACCGACAGGTTCCATGCCTCTGCAATCGCCAAATCCTGCAGATATAGAGATTCCTGATGTTGGAGCAGATCCCCGTTAGTAAGACCAGTAAGGGCGGTAAGGGCATTAATCCCTACATTGATGATCAGTTTGCGCCATATGTGGGGATAAATATCTTCAACTACCTGAGATGGCCATCCTGCACTAGTCAGCAAAATCGCCAGGGACATCAAGCGGTCCCTGGTCTCTGGGTCTTGGGTTGCTGACCCAAGCATTGTAGGACCTGTTCCAGCATGTAGTACATGGCCTTCACCCAATAGGGTTGCACCCTGTGCAGTAGTGCCGAGGGCAATCTGCTCAGGTCTTGCGACTTTGGAGAGTATAGATTCGTGCCCTATGCCATTTTGCAGGGATAGCACTATGGTCCCAGGTCCTATCAGGGAGTCCATGCGTTTTACGACATTGGCAGTCTGGCTGGCCTTGACAAGGACTATTACCCAGTCCTGAGGTCCTAATGCCTCAGGTTCTGCAACGACATCCGGGAAGGCATTCCATGTCTCTCTATCTGACAGGATCTCTATTCCATCCTTTCTGAGTCTTTTGGCACGGTCTGCCTTATAATCAAGGATAGAGACAGGATAGCCCCGGTGGCAAAGCCTGCCAGCCAGGAGACACCCCATGGCCCCAGGACCTATAATAGTGAGTCTGGCCTTCGATTTAGGGATAATCTTCATTGCGATCTCCAAGGTGGGGAATGATGGCGATTAAACAGGAAATCATTGAGTCTTCTCAACCAGGAGGGGAGACTGAATATACCAGACGAGGGATGGAGAGGCGGGAGCAGGTCTTCTCTCATTGCCTCCCATATAATGGTCCTGTTATTGTCCACTGTTGGCAGAACGATCTCGCCGGTTTGGCGGTTGACCGGGACAAAGGCCACCCCCTGTGGTATAGGAAAGTCCTGTTTGGTCATATTCTCTTTTGTTATGGTCATAAAAGACGTCCAGATTGGGCAGGCTACTCTACCTCCAGTCTCCATCCTGCCTAGAGACTTTCTGCCCTTCCTCCCAACCCAGACCGCTGTAACTACTTCAGGACTGAAGCCTATGAACCATGCGCCTCGATAGTTGTCAGTAGTGCCGGTCTTTCCGGCTACTGGAATCCCCAGCATCTTGGCATAGCGACCTGTGCCATCCTGGACCACTGCCTTGAGCAGTTGGATCATCTGATAGGCGGTTACCGGGTCGACTGCTCTATGTAGAACGGGTCTGAGTTGTTCTATTATTTCCCCCTTACGATTCCTGATTTCTTGGATAAATTGGGGTTTTGCATTTTTGCCCAGATTGGGAAAGGTACTGTAGGCCCTTACCATCTGAATTACAGGTACTGCAGAGGAGCCCAGAGCGATTGATAGATTGTTTGCCAGAGGTACCTCTATCCCCATGTTCCTTGCCATATTGTGGATGGCAGGCAATCCAACCATCTTGGCGACCTTTACAGCGATTATATTACGGGAATCTGCCAGGGCCTTTCTTACGGTAACCGGGCCCATATAGGTCCTGTCAAAATTCTCTGGCTCCCACGGGGTCTGTGGATTTGACCCGGGTAGCGAAATGGGTTCATCCACAATGATTGTATTGGGGGCTATAAGTCCCTTTGATAGTGCCGCTGTATAGACTATCGGCTTAAAGGCAGATCCGGGCTGCATCATACCCTGAGTTGCCAAATCGAATTGGGATTTCTTAAAGTCTCCCCCACTCCAGAGTGCCTCTACAGCACCGGTTTTTGCATCCATTGCCACAAGGGCCGCCTGAACGGATCGTTTCAGCCCGGGGTCTCCAGGGTGCCTCTTGCATAGGTTATCTATTCCCTTAAGCACTGTATCCCTGGCCCTGATCTGCCAGTCACTCTTGAGCGTAGTTATTATGGTAAATCCACCTGTCAGAAGCCTCTTTTTGCCATATTTCTCTTCGAGTTCCCTCTTTACTTCTGCCAGGAAGTAGCTACTGCCGGGTGGCGGATTTAAACTCTCACTTCTCAGGCGAATAGGGGCCTTTCTTGCCTTTTCTGCCTCATCAGGAGTTATATAGCCCCCCTCTACCATCTGTCTCAGTACGTAAGCCTGGCGTCTCTTGGCCAGGTTCATGTGTCTCTCTGGATTATACCTGCTTGGGGCCTTGGGCAGACCTGCAAGGAGTGCACATTCAGCAAGGTTCAGATCACCCACATGTTTTGCAAAATAGGTCCTGGCAGCCGCTTCGACCCCGTAGGCCCCTTGGCCGAGATAGATCTGATTCAGATATATAGTGAGGATCTGGTTTTTTGTGAGGGCTGCGTCGATCTGCCAGGCCAGAATGGCCTCTTTTATCTTGCGCATCCAGCTCCTTTTAGGCGTAAGGAGCAGGGATCTCGTTACCTGCTGCGTTATAGTGCTCGCCCCTTCTACTATCTCGCCCGCCTCTACATTTTTGACTATTGCCCGTATGACCCCTATAAAATCAATCCCAGGATGCTCGTAAAATCGGGAATCTTCAGCCGACAGAAATGCCTCTATCAACCTCTTTGGCACCTGAGAGAGGGAAACCGGCCACCTTTTCTCCTTATACCAATATGCAATGGGATGGTGATCTGCGTCTACTACTTCTGTCACCATAGGAGGATTATAGGATTGCAGACCCGAGATATCCGGCAGGCCCAGAAGCATATATCCCACTATGAGACCACCTACAACCAGAGTTACCACAGAGGCAGATGAGATGATAATAAAGATCAGGGGACGAGAGCCCCATACCCGTACTTTTCCGGGTCTCTTTCTTAAAATTTTAGCCATGAGAAAATTGTAATCATTTACACTGACTGCGCCTTAAAGCGGGATACTCTTTTTGGCTTTCAAGGCTAATTTATTGAATATTGGAGAAGCTGTGCAATTTGGTCTGCAATCAAAATCCCGCAAGAGACAGGCCACGGATTCACTGAGTATCGTATAGTACAATTGGGTGAATCCTCGCAATAAGGGCAGACACAGCCCGTGAACGGTTACAGAAATTTTTATAGATATTGTTATAAACACTGTATCCTGCGGATGCAACTCAGGGCCTAGGTACTTGAAGACGTTCAGACCTTATGTTAAACAGAATTTAAAGACGGGGCGTAGCGCAGCCTGGTAGCGCATCTGCTTTGGGAGCAGAGGGCCGGAGGTTCAAATCCTCTCGCCCCGACCACTGATTTTCTCCATTTTCATACCCAGGGGTGACGAATATTTGGTAGTGAATGTTGTAACTTCTCAATAAGTTGGGACATCCATTTTGGTAACCGATCACAGGATAAAATGAGTAGATTATTCCCTGAGGATGAACCCAGTCCGTTTTGAGATTGCAGATATTGACTCTTTGGCCATAATTCCCATGGAGCCTGGGGTCTATCTCTTCAGAGATCCAACAGATACTGTCCTATACGTTGGAAAGGCCAAGGACCTGCGGAAGCGGCTTGCCTCATATCTCAGATCTGTAGTACCGCCCAAGACCGGCCTGATGTTGAGGCGGGCCAGTTCATTCGAAATTATTGTCACAGCAACTGAAAAGGAGGCCCTTATACTGGAGGCCTTCCTGATAAAAAGACACCGGCCCAAATATAATGTCATGCTACGGGATGATAAGGCCTATCCGTTTCTCAGGCTTGATATAGAAAGGCCATTTCCCCGTTTGAAGATAGTCCGGCGCAGGGCAAGAGATGGTGCGCTCTATTTTGGGCCCTATCCTTCAGCAGGGGCCGTGAGAGAGACTCTCAGGTCCATTTCTTCCCTATTCAGACTGAGGACCTGTACGGACAGGTCCATGAAGACCAGGGACCGCGCCTGCTTATTATATCAGATTGGGCACTGTTCCGGCCCATGTATAGGTGCTGTCTCAAGAGAGGAATATAGTGAGCAGGTGAAACAGCTCAGGTTATTCCTTGAGGGCAGGACAGGTCCTCTCCTCAAGACCCTGAAGTTGCAGATAAAGGAGGCCGCTAAGTCTCTTGAGTTTGAAAGGGCGGCCGTCTTGAGAGATCGGATCTGTGCCATAGAAAAGGTCATTGAAAGACAGTCAATGGTAGCAGACCTCGAGGCCAACTGGGACATCATTGGTCTTGTACATGGTGGAGGGGTCTCGATAGTGAGCGTAGTCAGGGTACGCGACGGCATAGTACAGGGACAGGAGGTACACCGTCTGACCAGGCCTGTTGAAGAGACAGACCAAGAGGTCCTTTCCACCTTCATCCGCCAATTCTATCAGGATAGACCTATGCCAAGAGAGATAATTGTGCCTCTGGAGATAGAGGCCCATGAGACCATAGCAGAGTGGCTCTCTGAGACAGCGGGGAGACGGGTATCGCTCAGGAGGCCTGCAAGGGGCATAAGGTGCAGGTTGCTTGAGATGGCCGCTACAAATGCCAGACAGGCTATGCTTACGATCGAGAAGGCATACGAGTCATGGCAGGAGAAGGCCAATGTCATAATGGAGGTCTTGGAGCTAAAGGACCTCCCCAAGCGGGTCGAGGGCGTAGACATCTCTAATACAGGAGAAGAACTCCCTATTGGCAGTCTTGTGGCCTTTGACCAGGGTCGACCCCATAAAGAGAGATATAGACATTACAATATCAAGGGGACTGCAGGCATAAACGACTATGCAGCGATCAGGGAAGTGATGTCCAGGAGGATCGCCAGGGGAAAGGAGACAGGAGACCTGCCCGACCTGTTTGTGATAGACGGAGGCCGTGGGCAACTCAGGCAGGCAGTCGATGTGCTGGAGTCTGCCGGTCTCTCCAGGGAAATAGAGCTTGTGGCCCTGGCCAAGGAGATCAGGGATGAAGGTGAGAAGATCTTTCGCCCAAAGTGGTCTGATCACCTGACTTTGCCACGGAATCACCCCGTACTGTTATTCCTTGAGCAGGTAAGAGATGAGGCCCATCGATTCGGGATAAACTTTCACAGGATGAGGCGGGACAGCAAGAGGATAGGTTCAGCTCTCAGTGAGATTCCAGGCATAGGTCCAAGGCGTCAACAGGCACTTCTCAAGTATTTTGGGAGCCTGACCCGTGTATGCAGGGCCTCTGTAGAAGAATTGAGCAGGGCCCCCGGGATCTCCATAGGACTGGCCAGGACAATACACGATTGCCTTGAGACCAAGTCATGCCATATGGAATGTAACTGTTCACATCCCCCCGGGGACGTAGACGGTTGCAACAGGAGGG